>NZ_WQGG01000005.1:0-228499 GCF_013034565.1 Ruegeria sp. HKCCA5491 | reverse complement strand
CAATCGTGCCGATGTTGACGTGCGGTTTTGTACGCTCAAACTTTTCCTTTGCCATGATGGCCTCCTTAATTTGCGGGTGCCGGGCTAAAGCCCGGCCTACGGGTATTTGGTAGGCCGGGCCTTAGCCCGGCGCACCGTCTTATGCGTATTTCGCCTGAATCTCGTCCGAGATGTTTTGCGGAACCGGATCGTAGTGGTCGAACTGCATGGTGAACTGGGCACGGCCCGACGACATCGAACGCAGGGTGTTGATGTAGCCGAACATGTTCGCCAGCGGAACGAACGCGTCGATCGCGATCGCGTTGCCGCGCGGTTCCTGACCAGACACCTGGCCGCGACGCGAGGTCAGGTCGCCGATGATACCGCCGGTGTATTCTTCCGGGGTGATCACTTCGACCTTCATGATCGGTTCCAGGAGTTTCGCGCCAGCTTTGCGCATGCCTTCACGCATACACATACGGGCCGCGATTTCGAACGCCAGAACGCTCGAGTCAACGTCGTGGAACTTACCGTCCAGCAGGGCAACCTTGAAGTCGATCACGGGGAAGCCAGCCAGCGGGCCGCTGTCCATGACCGAGTTGATGCCTTTTTCAACGCCCGGAATGTATTCCTTCGGAACGGCACCACCAACGATGCGGCTTTCGAACGAATAACCTTCGCCCGGTTCGGTCGGCTGGATTTCCAGCTTAACTTCACCGAACTGACCCGAACCACCCGACTGTTTCTTGTGGGTGTAGGTGTGCTCGACCGGCATCGAGATGGTCTCACGATAGGCCACCTGCGGCGCACCAATGTTCGCTTCAACCTTGAACTCGCGCTTCAGACGGTCAACCAGGATGTCCAGGTGAAGTTCGCCCATACCCTTCATGATGGTCTGACCCGATTCCAGATCAGTTTCCACACGGAAGGATGGGTCTTCGGCGGCCAGACGGGCCAGACCCTGAGACATCTTCTCTTGGTCGCCCTTGGTTTTGGGCTCGACCGCGATTTCGATCACCGGATCGGGGAAGGTCATGGTTTCCAGAACCACCGGCTCTTTCGCGTCACACAGGGTGTCACCGGTGGTGGTGTCTTTCAGACCCGCCAGCGCGATGATGTCGCCTGCAAACGCTTCTTCGATCTCTTCCCGGTTGTTCGAGTGCATCATCATCATACGACCGATGCGCTCTTTCTTACCTTTGGTCGAGTTCAGGATCGAGTCACCCTTGTTCATGGTGCCCGAGTAGATCCGGGTGAAGGTCAGCGAGCCAACGAAGGGGTCGTTCATGATTTTGAACGCCAGACCCGAGAACGCCATGTCGTCGTCTGCACGACGTGCGATGTTACGCTCTTCGTTTTCGTCACCGGGGGCGAAGCCCATGTAATCAACAACGTCCAGCGGGCTGGGCAGATAGTCGATCACAGCGTTCAGCAGCGGCTGAACACCTTTGTTCTTGAACGCCGAACCACCCAGAACCGGAACAAACGCGATGTCCAGGGTCCCTTTACGCAGCAGGGCGCGCAGGGTCTCAACGTCGGGCTCATTGCCTTCCAGGTATTCCATCATCGCGTCGTCGTCCATTTCGACGGCCGCTTCGATCATCTTGCCGCGCCATTCGTCAGCCATGTCTTTCAGGCTGTCGCGGATCGGAGCTTTGATCCAGCTTGCGCCCAGATCTTCACCTTGCCACAGCCATTCTTCCATGGTGACCAGGTCGATCAGACCTTCCAGCTCGGACTCGGCGCCGATCGGAATGCCAACCGGAACAGCACGTGCACCGGTGCGGTCTTCGATCATGCGAACGCAGTTGAAGAAGTCTGCGCCGATCTTGTCCATCTTGTTGACGAAAACCATACGCGGAACCTTGTAGCGGTCAGCCTGACGCCACACGGTTTCGGTCTGGGGCTCAACACCGGCGTTTGCGTCCAGAACGCAGACGGCACCGTCGAGAACCGCCAGCGAACGCTCAACTTCGATGGTGAAGTCAACGTGGCCGGGGGTGTCGATGATGTTCAGGCGGTGCTTGGGGGTATCGGCGGTTTTACCGTCTTCGGTGCGCTCCCAGAAAGTGGTAGTCGCAGCCGAAGTGATGGTGATGCCGCGTTCCTGCTCCTGCTCCATCCAGTCCATGGTGGCTGCACCATCGTGCACCTCACCGATGTTGTGGGATTTACCAGTGTAATACAGGATACGCTCCGAGCAGGTGGTCTTACCTGCGTCGATGTGCGCCATGATACCGAAGTTACGGTATAGTTCGAGCGGATATTCGCGTGCCATTTTTGATAAGCCTCTGGATTACCAACGGTAGTGGCTGAAGGCTTTGTTCGCCTCGGCCATCTTGTGGGTGTCTTCGCGCTTCTTCACGGCGGTACCGCGGGACTGTACAGCGTCCAGCAGTTCACCGGCGAGGCGTTCTTCCATGGTGTTTTCGTTGCGGCCGCGCGCAGCGGTGATCAGCCAACGGATGGCCAATGCTTCGCGGCGTTCGGGGCGGACTTCGACCGGAACCTGATAGGTTGCACCACCAACCCGGCGCGAGCGAACCTCGACCGACGGTTTGATGTTGTCGAGCGCTTCGTGGAACACTTCGACCGGTGCGCGCTTTACCTTGTTCTCGACGCGATCAAACGCGTTGTAAACGATGCGCTCTGCGACCGACTTCTTGCCGTCGATCATCAGGTTGTTCATGAATTTGGTCAGAACCTTGTCGCCAAATTTGGCGTCAGGCAGGACTTCGCGTTTTTCGGCGGCGTGACGACGTGACATATCAGCCTCTCCTTCTTACTTGGGACGCTTCGCGCCGTATTTCGAACGACGTTGCTTACGATCTTTGACGCCCTGAGTATCCAGAACACCGCGTAGGATGTGGTAACGCACACCGGGAAGGTCTTTCACACGGCCGCCACGGATCAGAACAACCGAGTGTTCCTGCAGGTTGTGGCTTTCACCGGGGATGTACGAGATGACCTCGAACCCGTTGGTCAGGCGCACCTTGGCAACCTTACGCATAGCCGAGTTCGGCTTTTTCGGTGTGGTGGTATACACACGTGTGCAGACGCCGCGTTTCTGCGGGCACTGCTCCAGGTGCATGGACTTCGAGCGTTTTACTTTGGGCTGCCGCGGCTTGCGGATCAGCTGTTGAATAGTTGGCATTCCGGTTTCTTCCCCGTTTTGCAACACACATGACATGCACGCGCATTGCGTGCGGTTAAACTTTGCTGCACTCATGCGTCCACAAGCGCAAAACCCGCGAGCGTTCCCATTCCGAGGTGAACGTCGCGGTTGGTTATCAGAGGGCGCGAACGGCAAAATTGTCCGGGCCTTGACCAGTTCATTACTGAAATCGGTTATGGGGCGGCCCCCGGTACCGAGATGACGCGCGTAATAGGGGGAGTCGGCCCAAGTGTCAACAGCACACCCGATCTGGTGCCCGACTGACGGCTTCGCCTTGAATTATCGCAGTTTGCCCAGCACTTCCAGCACATCAGACGTTGCGAGTTTCGGGTCGTGTGGGCATAGTCCCCGGCAACGCCCCGCGTCATGGATGAAACATGCAAGTTATCGGCTTGTGCCGCTTTTCTTACCCTGCTTATGGCGGCTTTCAGATCGAACATGAAACGATCGAAGAGCGCCGCGCCTATCTCTATAACCCCGCTCGTCTGGAAGAGCGGTTTCGCCTGTTCGAAACAACCACCCTGCCCTGTTTCAAAGAACAGACCGACGAGGATTTTCAACTGCTGGTCGTGATAGGTGATTGCCTGCCCAAGCCCGCCTTTGACCGGCTTCACGATTTGACGACGGGTATGAAGCAAATCAGGATCATCGCCCGAGAGCCCAAGCGACAGCGCCTCGTCATGAAAGAGGTTCTGAACGCCGCACGTGAAAACCCCGATGCGCCTTGTCTGCAATTCCGTCATGACGACGACGATGCAGTATCCGTTGATTTCGTCGAACGGCTGCGAATTGCCCTGCAGGACGGCAAAGGGCTGATTGAAAAAAATAAAACTGTCGCAATCGACTACAACAACGGATTTCTTGCACGGTTCGGTCCCAATGGGATTTTGGCAGCGCCGAAGTTTCAGCCTTTGCTCGGTGTGGGTTTGGGCATGTATGTGCGCGGCGGGTGTGACCTGACGATCATGAATTTCTCTCATTACCGGATGGGGAATTTCATGCCGGTGATCAGCTATCCTGATGCGCCAATGTGGGTACGCACACTGAACCAGTTCAACGACTCACCCCACGCCCGCAAGAAAAGCGCCGAGCTTTTGCCCCTCACCCCGGAACAGGAAGGCGAGTTTATCGCGCGTTTCGCGATTGAACAGGACGCTGTCCGGCGCGTTCACGGAAAAGCGTAAACAGACCCGCGCCAACGACAAGCACTGCGCCCAGCATTGTAATTGCGTCCGGCCAGTCACCGAACACCACCCAACCCAGCCCCAGTGCCCAGATCAGGCTGGAATAGCGGAAAGGTGCGATAAAACCCACATCCCCTTCGCGCATCACCATAACGCTGAACAGGTATCCCATCAGAACAAACACGGCGGCGGAGGCGACCAAAATGCCCGCCTCGGTCGGCACGGGCTGCCATCCCGTTACAAACGTGGCGACACTTGCAGCCAACGTAATCGTCACAGTCGTTGCGAGTGTCACAACAAGCGAAGGCACATGGCTGGACATGCGTCGTGTGATCAAGTCCCGTGCAGTCACCGAAGCCACCGCAATCAGCGCATAAATTGAGAAAACGCTAAAACCCTCGGGGCCGGGCCGCACGATCAACAACATGCCGACAAAGCCCATCCCGATCGCAGCGACCCGTCGCCAACCGATATATTCGCGGAAAAACAGCGCAGCCCCCAGTGTTACAGTCAACGGCAAGGCCTGAAGGACTGCCGTCACATTCGCCAGCGGCATGTGCAGAAGCGCCGTCAAAAAGAAGAATGTGGCCGACAGTTCGGCCAGGCATCGCGCGGCGACAAGCCATTTGTCATGGCGCGGAAAATTCAGATGCAGGGCCCCAAAATGGCGAACCAGCAAGAAAACAAGTACCGTCGCCAGAACACCCCGCATTGCCACCATCTGAAACAAAGGAACCTCGGCCCCTGCAACCTTTACCAAGGTATCGTTGATGGTAAACGCAGCCATGCTGCCCATCATCAACAGGGCGCCTTTCATGTTTGGGGTCATTGAAACAAAACTCGAATATCGTCCTGCACATTCGCGCGGACGAAGCATGACAAGTCAATACTCGACCCCGAAACGCAAAATTGTCATTTTGTATAAAATACTGAAATTAAAAATTATTTTTGAGATTACTATTTTTTCCGAGACTATTTTCGAGAAAGACCTTCAAGGTTTCTGGCAATAACCGCATCACCACCAATCCATAGCGTATCGGCAAAAGGTGCGTTTAATGTATTCGCGCTCGATTTTCTGGTCTTAACCCTCAGCGCTTGGCACCCATCATCCGGCGAAGGCGACGGCTTTGACCAAAAGAAAAGGCCCCACGTTTCCGCAGGGCCTGTTCATTGTTCTAAAGGTTCGCTTATTCGCGGCTTTCCGGAGTGTCGATCACCACGTCCAGCTCATCACCAACCATGTCGTCGTCAATGACCGGAGCGGCAAGGGCAGCGGCGGCTTCGGCCTCTTCCCGGCGGGCTTCGATGACCACGTTGTCACGCGATTGCGCAACCTGACGCACGGCCTGGGTCGCACCACCGGTACCGGCGGGGATCAGACGACCGACGATGACGTTCTCTTTCAGGCCAACCAGTTTGTCTTTCTTGCCCTGAACCGACGCTTCGGTCAGCACACGGGTGGTTTCCTGGAACGACGCCGCCGAGATGAACGAACGCGTTTGCAGCGAGGCTTTGGTGATCCCCAGAAGGATCGGCTCGCCCTGTGCCGGACGACCACCGCGCGCGATGGTCTTCTCGTTGGCTGCGTCGAACTCTTGCTTGTCGACATGTTCGCCTTTCAGCAGGGTGGTATCGCCTGAATCCAGGATCTCCCACTTCTGCAGCATCTGGCGCACGATGACTTCGATGTGCTTGTCGTTGATCTTCACGCCCTGCAAGCGATAGACGTCCTGCACCTCGTCGATCATGTAATCCGCCAGCGCTTCGACACCCATGATGGACAGGATGTCGTGCGGAGCCGGATTACCGTCCATCAGATATTCACCCTTCTGGATGAAATCCCCTTCGGCGACCGGGATGTGCTTGCCCTTGGGAACCATGTATTCGATGGTCTCCATGGACTCGTCAGCCGGTTCGATGCTGATGCGGCGCTTGTTCTTGTAGTCGCGGCCAAAGCGTACGTAACCATCGGCTTCTGCGATGATCGCGTGATCTTTCGGACGGCGGGCTTCGAACAGTTCGGCCACACGCGGTAGACCACCGGTGATGTCCTTGGTCTTGGCACCTTCACGCGGGATACGCGCGACAACGTCACCAGCTTCGATTTGCTGACCATCTTCAACTGACAGGATCGCATCCACCGACATCGGATAGTGAACCGGGTTGCCCGCGTCGTTGCGGACCGGCTCGCCATCTTCACCGACCAGAATGATCTCGGGCTTGAGGTCGCTGCCTTTAGGGGCGGCGCGCCAGTCGATCACGATCTTCTGGGTCATACCGGTTGCTTCGTCGGTCTCGTCGCGGACAGCAAGGCCCGAAACAAGGTCAACGTATTTCGCAGTACCGGCTTTCTCGGCGATGATCGGCAGGGTGTAGGGATCCCACTCGAACAGCTTGTCGCCACGGGCAACGGTTGCGCCATCCTTGACGAACAGCTTGGAGCCATAGCCCAGCTTGAAGCTGGCACGCTCTTCGCCGTGTTCGTCGTTGATCACCAGCTTCATGTTCCGGCCCATGACCAGGCTTTCGCCTGCGGCATTGACCAGAATCTGCGGGTTTTCGAACGCGACAACGCCTTCCTGGTTGGCTTCCTGGAACGACTGCTGACCACCTTGCGCAACACCACCGATGTGGAAGGTCCGCATGGTCAGCTGTGTACCGGGTTCACCGATCGACTGCGCGGCGATAATGCCAACAGCTTCACCCGTGTTCACCATGGTACCGCGAGCCAGGTCACGACCGTAGCAGGTTGCACAAACGCCTTCCTCGGACTCACAGGTCAGAGGCGAGCGGATGCGCATCGAGGCAACGCCAGCTTCGTCAATGGTGTCAGCCATACGTTCGTCGATCAGCTGCCCGGCTGCCACGATCACCTCATCGGTGCCCGGACGCAGAACATCGTCTGCGGCCACACGGCCCAGCACGCGTTCGGCCAGCGAGGCGACAACCTCACCATCGTTCACGGCTGCTTCGGCAGTGATCGCACGCTCGGTGCCACAGTCGATCTCACGAACGATACAGTCTTGCGCCACGTCCACCAGACGACGGGTCAGGTAACCCGAGTTCGCCGTCTTCAGAGCGGTATCCGACAGACCTTTACGGGCACCGTGGGTCGAGTTGAAGTACTCGAGAACGGTCAGACCTTCTTTAAAGTTCGAGATGATCGGCGTTTCGATGATGTCGCCGTTCGGCTTGGCCATCAGGCCGCGCATACCACCCAGCTGTTTCATCTGAGTGACCGAGCCACGCGCACCCGAGTGTGCCATCATGTAGACCGAGTTCGGTTCCTGTTCAGACCCATCCTCTGCCCGATCCGAGGACGAGATTGTGCTCATCATCGCATCGGTCACCCGGTCGTTACACTTCGACCAGGCATCGACAACTTTGTTGTACTTTTCGCCCTGAGTGATCAGGCCGTCCATGTACTGCTGTTCAAAGTCTTTCACCTGATCGCGGGTGTCATCGACGATGCCCCACTTATCGCCCGGAATGACCATGTCGTCCTTACCGAACGAGATGCCCGCCTTGAACGCTTCTTTGAAGCCCATCGACATGATCTGGTCACAGAAGATAACCGACTCTTTCTGACCGCAGTAACGGTAGACGGTGTCGATCACCTGCTGCACTTCTTTCTTCCGCAGCAGGCGGTTGACCAGCTCGAACGGCGCTTTGTTGTTCATCGGCAGCAACGCACCCAGACGCAGACGGCCCGGAGTGGTCTCGTAACGCTTCTGAACTTCGTTGCCTTCGTCGTCGATCTGCGTGATCCGCGCGGTGATCTTGGTGTGCAGGTGCACTTCACCGGCGTCCAGCGCGTGCTGAACTTCTTCGATCGAACCAAAGACCTTGCCTTCACCCGGCATGCCTTCGCGTTCCAGGGTCACATAGTAGAGGCCCAGGATCATATCCTGCGACGGAACGATGATCGGTGCGCCGTTTGCAGGCGACAGAACGTTGTTCGTTGACATCATCAGAACACGGGCTTCCAACTGCGCCTCAAGGCTCAGAGGCACGTGAACCGCCATCTGGTCACCATCGAAGTCGGCGTTAAAGGCCGAACAGACCAGCGGGTGCAACTGGATGGCTTTGCCTTCGATCAGAACCGGTTCGAACGCCTGAATGCCAAGGCGGTGCAGCGTAGGCGCACGGTTCAGCATGACAGGGTGTTCGCGGATCACTTCGTCGAGGATATCCCACACTTCGGGACGCTCTTTCTCAACCAGTTTCTTCGCCTGTTTCACGGTCGAAGACAGACCCTTGGCTTCAAGGCGCGAGTAGATGAACGGCTTGAACAGCTCCAACGCCATCTTCTTGGGCAGGCCACACTGGTGCAGCTTGAGTTCCGGGCCGGTCACAATGACCGAACGGCCCGAGAAGTCGACGCGCTTACCCAGAAGGTTCTGACGGAAGCGACCCTGCTTGCCTTTCAGCATGTCAGACAGCGATTTCAGCGGACGCTTGTTGGCGCCGGTGATCACGCGGCCACGACGGCCATTGTCGAACAAAGCATCCACGGATTCCTGCAACATCCGCTTTTCGTTGCGGACGATGATGTCAGGCGCGCGCAGCTCGATCAGGCGCTTCAGACGGTTGTTCCGGTTGATGACACGGCGATACAGATCGTTCAGATCCGAAGTCGCGAAACGGCCACCATCCAGCGGAACCAGCGGACGCAGTTCCGGCGGAATGACCGGGATCACGGTCATCACCATCCATTCGGGCCGGTTGCCCGACTCGAGGAAGGATTCAACAACCTTCAGGCGCTTGATGATCTTCTTGGGCTTCAGTTCGCCGGTTGCTTCGGCCAGATCAGCGCGCAGCTGCTCGGCTTCGGCTTCCAGATCGATCTGGGCCAGCATCTCACGGATAGCTTCGGCACCGATATTCGCGGTGAACGCGTCCATTCCATAGGCATCCTGCGCGTCCATGTACTCTTCTTCGGTCAGCATCTGGCCGTAGGTCAGGTCGGTCAGACCGGGCTCGATGACGACGTAGTTTTCAAAGTACAGAACTCGTTCCAGATCGCGCAGCGTCATGTCCAGCATCAGACCGATGCGGGACGGCAGCGATTTCAGGAACCAGATATGTGCAACGGGCGCAGCCAGTTCGATATGGCCCATACGCTCGCGGCGGACTTTCTGCAGGGTGACTTCCACACCGCATTTCTCGCAGACAACGCCGCGATACTTCATCCGCTTATATTTGCCGCACAGACATTCGTAATCTTTGATCGGGCCAAAGATACGCGCGCAGAACAGGCCGTCACGCTCGGGCTTGAACGTCCGGTAGTTGATGGTTTCGGGTTTCTTGATCTCGCCATAGGACCAAGACAGGATCCGCTCGGGCGACGCCAGTGAGACCTTGATCTCGTCAAAGACCTTCGGGGGCGTCAGCGGGTTGAACGGGTTGTTGGTGATTTCCTGGTTCATTTGTTACCTCAAATCTTGCGGAAGGGGGGACGGGAGAAAGGGCAGCGCCCTTACTCCTCAACCTCCGCATCCAGGAGTTCCATATTCAGGCCGAGGCCACGGACTTCTTTAACCAGAACGTTGAATGATTCCGGTACGCCCGCTTCAAAGTTATCCTCGCCCTTGACGATCGACTCATAGACCTTGGTCCGGCCGGCGACGTCATCCGATTTCACGGTGAGCATCTCCTGCAGGGTGTAGGCGGCGCCGTAAGCTTCCAGAGCCCAGACCTCCATCTCACCAAAGCGCTGACCACCGAACTGCGCCTTACCACCCAGCGGCTGCTGAGTAACCAGGCTGTAGGGCCCGGTCGAACGCGCGTGGATCTTGTCGTCCACAAGGTGGTGCAGTTTCAGCAAGTACTTGATGCCCACGGTCACCGGACGTGCGAATTGCTCACCGGTACGACCGTCGAACAGAACCGACTGACCGCTTTCCGAGAAGCCCGCACGCACCAGCGCGTCGTTGACGTCAGCCTCTTTGGCACCGTCGAAGACCGGGGTTGCGATCGGAACACCGCGGGTCACGTTGCCCGCAGCCTCGATCAGGCCATCCTCGTCCAGACCGGTGATGCCTTCTTCGTAGACATCTTCGCCATATGCCAGCTTCATCGCTTCGCGCACCGGGGTCAGGTCGCCGGACCGGCGGTACTCACCCAGAGCGTCGTCGATGTTCAGACCCAGACCGCGTGCGGCCCAACCCATGTGGGTTTCCAGAATCTGACCTACGTTCATACGCGAAGGCACGCCCAGCGGGTTCAGACAGAAGTCAACCGGGGTACCATCGGCCAGGAACGGCATGTCTTCCATCGGAACAACCTTGGAGATCACACCTTTGTTCCCGTGACGACCGGCCATCTTGTCGCCCGGCTGCAGCTTGCGCTTCACGGCGATGAAGACTTTGACCATCTTCATCACACCCGGGGGCAGGTCATCGCCACGGCGGACTTTCTCGACCTTGTCCTCGAAACGGGCGTCCAGAGCACGCTTTTGCACTTCGTACTGCTCATTCAGGGCCTCGACGATCTGTGCGTCCTGCTCGCCTTCCAGCGCCAGCTGCCACCACTGACCACGGGTCAGGGTTTCCAGCAGATCCTCGGTGATCACCGACCCTGCCTTGACGCCTTTCGGGCCTTTGACAGCGGTTTTACCCAGGATCAGACCTTGCAGACGCGCATAGATGTTGCGGTCAAGGATCGCCAGCTCGTCATCCCGGTCACGGGCCAAACGTTCGACTTCCTCACGCTCGATCTGCAGCGCACGCTCGTCTTTCTCGACGCCGTGACGGTTGAAGACGCGGACCTCAACGACCGTACCGTAATCGCCCGGCTTCACGCGCAGCGAGGTGTCGCGCACGTCAGATGCTTTCTCACCAAAGATGGCGCGCAGAAGCTTTTCTTCCGGGGTCATCGGGCTTTCGCCCTTCGGAGTGATCTTGCCGACCAGAATATCGCCCGGCTCAACATCCGCGCCGATGTAAACGATACCCGCCTCGTCGAGGTTGCGCAGCGCTTCTTCACCGACATTCGGGATGTCACGGGTGATCTCTTCCGGGCCCAGCTTGGTGTCACGGGCGGCGACTTCGAATTCCTCGATATGGACCGAGGTAAAGACGTCATCGCGCGCGATACGTTCCGAGATCAGGATCGAGTCTTCATAGTTGTAACCGTTCCACGGCATGAACGCGACGACCACGTTTTTACCAAGGGCCAGTTCACCCATATCGGTCGACGGACCATCGGCAATGACTTCGCCCTTCTGGACGGTGTCACCCACCTTGATCAGCGGACGCTGGTTGATGCAGGTGTTCTGGTTCGAACGCTGGAATTTGCGCAGACGATAGATGTCTACGCCAGCGTCGCCCAGTTCCAGATCTTCGGTGGCGCGGATAACGATACGCTGGGCATCGACCTGGTCGATGATACCGGCGCGTTTCGCCTGAATTGCAGCGCCCGAGTCGATCGCAACCTTTTCTTCGATGCCGGTACCGACCAGCGGCGCTTCGGCGCGCAGCAGCGGAACCGCCTGACGTTGCATGTTCGAGCCCATCAGAGCGCGGTTGGCGTCGTCATTTTCAAGGAACGGGATCAGCGATGCAGCGACCGAGACCAGCTGTTTCGGCGACACGTCGATTAGGTCAACATTCTCACGCGGGGCAAGAGTGTAGTCACCCGCCTGACGGGTCGAGACCAGATCGTTGATGAACTTGCCATCAGCATCCAGCGTCGCGTTCGCCTGCGCTACAGTGTGACGCATTTCCTCGGTCGCGGACATGTAGTGAACCTCATCGGTCACCTCGGCGTCTTTGACGACGCGATACGGTGTTTCGATGAAGCCATACTTGTTCACGCGGGCGAAGGTGGCCAGCGAGTTGATCAGACCGATGTTCGGACCTTCAGGCGTTTCAATCGGGCACATCCGGCCGTAGTGGGTCGGGTGTACGTCACGCACCTCAAAGCCCGCACGCTCACGCGTCAGACCACCGGGGCCAAGCGCCGAGAGGCGGCGTTTGTGGGTGACTTCCGACAGCGGGTTGGTCTGGTCCATGAACTGCGACAGCTGCGACGAGCCGAAGAATTCGCGGACGGCAGCCGCAGCCGGTTTCGCGTTGATCAAGTCTTGCGGCATGACGGTGTCAATCTCGACCGACGACATACGCTCTTTGATCGCGCGCTCCATGCGCAGCAGGCCAACGCGGTACTGGTTTTCCATCAGTTCGCCGACCGAACGCACACGACGGTTGCCGAGGTGGTCGATATCGTCCACGTCGCCTGTGCCGTCGCGCAGTTCCACCAGCGCCTTGATGCAGGCCACGATGTCTTCGCGGCGCAGGGTGCGCAGGGTGTCCGGCGCGTCCAGAGCCAAACGCATGTTCATCTTCACGCGACCAACGGCAGACAGGTCATAGCGCTCGCTGTCGAAGAACAACGTGTCGAACAGGGCCGAGGCCGCTTCGACGGTGGGCGGCTCACCCGGGCGCATGACGCGGTAGATGTCCATCAGAGCGCTTTCACGGTTCAGGTTCTTGTCCTGAGCCATGGTGTTGCGCATGTAGGGGCCAACGTTGACGTTGTCGATGTCCAGAACCGGAATATCGGTGATGCCCGCATCCATCAGTTCTTTGACAGAACCACCAATCAGATCGCCGTCCTTGTCATATTCCAGGGTCAGCTCATCACCGGCCTCGACATAGATCGCCCCGTTTTCTTCGTTGATGATGTCCTTGGCGACAAACTTGCCGACGATGTGGTCAAACGGAACCAACAGGTCGGTGACAGTGCCTTCGTCGATCAGTTTCTTGACCGCACGCGGGGTGACTTTCTTGCCCGCTTCGGCAATCACTTCGCCGGATTTCGCGTCGATCAGATCATATGTCGGACGGGTACCACGCACGCGCTCGGGGAAGAACGGTGTGACCCATCCATTCTTCTTGTCCAGCTTGTAGGACACGGTCTCGTAATACGCGTCCATGATGGCTTCCTGGTCCAGACCCAGCGCATAAAGCAGGGTGGTCACAGGCAGTTTGCGACGGCGGTCGATGCGGGCGAACACGATGTCCTTGGCGTCGAACTCAAAGTCCAGCCAGCTGCCGCGATACGGGATTATGCGGCAGGCAAACAACAGTTTACCGGACGAGTGGGTCTTGCCCTTGTCGTGGTCAAAGAACACACCGGGCGAACGGTGCATCTGGCTGACGATCACACGCTCGGTACCGTTCACGATGAACGTACCGTTCGGCGTCATCAGGGGCATGTCGCCCATGAACACGTCCTGTTCCTTGATGTCCTTGACCGATTTCGCGCCGGTGTCCTCATCGACATCAAACACGATCAGACGCAGAGTCACCTTCAGCGGCGCGCTGTAGGTCATGTCGCGCTGCATGCACTCTTCGACGTCATATTTGGGTTTTTCCAGATCGTATTTCACGAACTCCAGAACGGAGGTTTCGTTGAAATCCTTGATCGGGAAAACCGACTGGAACACGCCTTTGATGCCTTCGCCGTCAGTGGGCTGCTCTGCATCGCCGGAGCGTAGGAAAAGATCATAAGAAGATTTCTGGACCTCAATGAGGTTCGGCATTTCCAAAACTTCACGGATTTTGCCGTAATATTTACGAAGACGTTTCTGGCCAAGGAACGTTTGAGCCATGTCAGATGTCACCTTTCGATGTTCTCAGCGGGCAAAGACACCGTCGGGCCCCGGCATCTTGCACATTCGAGACGACACGTCCGGATCAATTCATGGCCACCGTCCCGAAGGCAGCCTCCCGATCCAAGAACCGCGTCTTAGAAAACGCCCCAAAGTTGAGGCCCTTTCTAAGACAGGTTCGGCTGGACCCGGATTTCTCCGGACCCAGCCAAATTTCCGACGCATCAGCGATGCGCCATTGGACTGACTTAGGCCAGTTCGACCTCGGCGCCAGCTGCTTCCAGCTTGCCTTTGATCTCTTCGGCTTCTGCTTTGTCGACGCCTTCTTTGATCTTGCCGCCAGCTTCGACCAGTTCCTTGGCTTCTTTCAGGCCCAGACCGGTGATGCCGCGAACTTCTTTGATCACGTTGATTTTCGAAGCGCCGGCGTTCTTCAGAACGACGTCGAATTCGGTTTTTTCCTCAGCAGCTGCACCGCCGGCGTCGCCAGCTGCACCTGCGACCATTACGGCGCCGCCAGCTGCGGGCTCGATGCCGTACTCGTCTTTGAGGATGGTTTTCAGTTCTTGTGCTTCCAGCAGGGTCAGACCCACGATGCTTTCTGCCAGTGCTTTCAGATCAGCCATTGTATTAGCTCTTTCCGTTTTACAGTGTGTGTTCCAACGTCAGGGTATTCATCCCACGCAGATCATTCAGTGCCAACCGCTTACGCAGCTTCCGCCTTCTCTTCGATGGTGGAAAGGATGCTTGCGATGTTGCTTGCAGGTGCGCCAATTGCACCGGCGATGTTCGAAGCAGGCGCGCCAAGCATACCAGCGATCGTAGCAATAAGCTCTTCACGCGACGGCATTTTCGACACGGCTGTCACACCAGCCCGGTCCAGAGCGTTCTCGCCCATTGCACCGCCAAGAATTTCGAACTTTTGGTTCTCTTTGGCGAAGTCCTCGGCCACCTTGGCTGCTGCCACGGGGTCCTCGGAATAGGTCAGAACGGTCATACCCGTCAGCAGGTCACCAATGCTTTCACATGGCTTTCCGTCGAGGGCGATTTTGGCAAGCCTGTTCTTGGCAACACGCACGGCACCACCCGCGTCACGAGCACGTGCGCGAAGGTCCTGCATCTCGGCAACTGTCAGACCGGCGTAATGGGCTACCACTACGACGCCAGAGCTTTCGAAGATTTGGCCGAGTTCCTCGACCACTTTCTCTTTCTGGGCTCTATCCACAGTTCTCTCCAAGTTTGGGATGTTGGACATCCCGGCTCATATTTGCCGAGGGTGAAACCCCGGCGTTCAGGTCCGTTGTTACGGGATTGGCCAAAATGCGCCCGAGGATCGCGACCCTCAGAATTCTTTGGTCTTACCCGTCTCAGGCAGGAGATTAAGGGGCCGAATGGCACCACCCACCGTCTTGGACGAAACGAAATAAAGCGCACGACGAATCGCACGCTTTACTCCGCAAGTCTTATTAGGGCAGTTGGATGGGGTTTCCAAGGGGTAAATTGCGAATTTGGCCACGCCATTTTGCACCCCAGTTCGAACCCACCAGAACCCATCCAACTGTACGGATTTCATAGCGTTTTCCGCCAACCGGCAACAAAACCTATTTCTTGCCGTTGACACGCAAATCCCGCTGCGTTCCAGTCCGGTGAAAGGCACATCACCAAGGACATGGCCCGTTGGCTACTTCTCTTCCGCTCTCGGATCAAGAACATGACCGGGTCACCGCATTTATTGTCGAGTTTTCCAATGCGGTCCTGCACGCCCCAGTGACACAGTATGACTGTATCTACCGGTCGCACGCCTTCGCAGAGTCTCGGGCCGTTCTGGTTCTGCGCTCGACAGCGGGATCCTTCGCCCTCAAGATCGACACCGAGTCTCCGGCGACCGGTCGACTGAAAGACGAATTCGAGTTATTGGTTGACCTGTCCCGATACTTTGAACGCACAGACTCGTCCCGTGTCGTGCAGCCTGTCTACCTATCGCCCGGAGGGGCCTTTCTGGTCACAGAGTTCATCGACAGGCCCACTGCCGTTGATCTGATTTATAACAGCAAGGACGATAACCAAGTGGTGCAGGTCTATCGTCGGGCGGGGTCCTGGCTCAGTGACTTTCACAGCCGCCTGGCGCCCGTCAACTATGGGTTCCGGCCGAAATGGATGATTGACAGCATTTGCGATCTTGCGGCGATGGTCCCGGATGACATCGCGCAGAAAAGCCGGAAAATGATTGATGCTATGGTGACCGACGGCGAACGCCTTAAGGGGATCGAGGACCTGAGGGTCTTTTCACACGGTGATTTTCACGGGCAGAACCTGATTATCGGACAAGGCAAAACTCACGGTCTGGACTTTACTGAGGTATGCGAAAAACTGGCCGTCTACGATATCGTCGACTTTCTCAAGGCTGATATCTTTCGGGATGGTCCAGCCAGCGCGGTGGATCAGAGCGGCATTCTGCGGCGAAATAAGCAAATGTTCCTGCGCCGCTACCGCCTGCCGATTGACACCGATATCCTCGATTTCTGCATTCGTGGCCGATTGCTCAAAGACTGGCTGGACTATTGGCGCACTGACTTTACCTGCAGCGCGTTCGAGAAATTTCGGCGCACGCGTCTGGAAATGCGGCTGGATATCGCCTTTGGCACGGCAAACTAGACTATGGAACGAAAAAGCCCGAACAGTTTGCACTGCCCGGGCTCAATACTTTTTTGCTTCGCGTTAAGGCTTATTCGCCCGCAGCAGCCGCCACATCCAGAGTCACACCCGGGCCCATGGTCGAGCTCAGCGCGATTTTCTTCATGTAGGTGCCTTTGGCGCCCGACGGCTTGGCCTTGGCAACAGCCGAGACAAAGGCACGGACGTTTTCAACCAGCTTGGCTTCGTCGAACGACGCTTTGCCAACGCCAGCGTGCACAACGCCGCCTTTTTCCGCCTTGAACTGAACTTCACCGCCCTTGGCTGCTTCCACGGCCGCTTTCACGTCCATGGTCACAGTGCCAACCTTGGGGTTCGGCATCAGGTTGCGGGGGCCCAGAACTTTACCCAGACGGCCAACGATCGGCATCATGTCCGGGGTGGCAATGCAACGATCGAATTCGATGGTGCCGCCCTGAATGGTTTCCATCAGGTCTTCTGCGCCAACGATATCCGCGCCTGCTTCTTTCGCTTCGTCCGCCTTCGGGCCACGAGCGAATACAGCGACGCGCATCGCTTTGCCGGTGCCATTGGGCAGGCCGACAACGCCACGAACCATCTGGTCTGCGTGACGGGTGTCAACGCCGAGGTTCAGAGCGATTTCGATGGTCTCGTCGAATTTCGAGGTCGCGTTGCCTTTTACCAGAGCAACGGCTTCTTCGATCGACAGGTTTTCCTTGCCAGCGACAGCTTCGCGCGCAGCGCGGGTACGTTTACCAAGTTTTGCCATCTTACTTCACCTCGATGCCCATAGAGCGGGCCGAGCCCAGGATGATCTGCATTGCGCCTTCGACGTCGTTGGCGTTCAGATCTTTCATTTTGGCTTCGGCGATTTCGCGAACCTGCTTGGTGGTCACGGTTGCCACGGTCTCACGACCTGGGTTTTCCGCGCCACGGGGGCGGTTACGCTTGCCAACCGGCTTCAGACCAGCCGCTTTTTTCAGGTAATAAGACGCGGGCGGCGTCTTGATGTCCATGGTGAAGGACTTGTCCTGATAATAGGTAATCACGGTCGGGCAAGGGGCGCCTTGCTCCATGTCTGCGGTCTTGGCGTTGAACGCCTTGCAGAATTCCATGATGTTGATGCCGCGCTGACCCAGCGCCGGACCAACTGGCGGCGACGGGTTTGCCTGACCTGCAGGAACCTGCAGTTTCATTGTACCAGCAAGCTTCTTGGCCATTTGGTTTTCCTTTCAACTCGGGCGAAACGCGTTTCACCCAGATTATGTTGCGTGGTCCGATCCGGGATCGCGATCCCAGCAACCTCCCACGAGAGAATCTCGCCCGAAGACGATAGAGGCGGCGTTTACAGCGGAATGTGGGGGTTGGCAAGGGGTGCAAACCCACCAACAGATAAGCTTTCGCCCTAGTAAGCTAACCCCGATCACAACTCGTGCAACTGCTCCGATCTGCCAAAGATTAAGCAACCTTGCCAGACGCATTCAAAAATTGCGAACCTGGTATGGGGCGAATCTTTGCGCTGTTTCGGCGAAATCGTTGAGGGAGGACTTTTTATGACGCTTTCCAGACTTATTGCACCTGCAATTGTGCTGGGCGCTGGGCTTGTTGCAGCCACTGCGATGACTGCCGTTGCGCAGAACAAAGAACCTTCGGAGTGGTCCAGAACAGAACCTTACCCGAACCAGACCGTCTATTATCCCGGAACGGAAACTCTGGGTCCTGACGAAATGCGCGTCATCGCGTGTGGAACCGGAATGCCCCAGCCACGCCTCAAGCAGGCTGCGGCGTGTTTTCTTGTTGAGCTGGGCAACGGCGAAAAGTTCATCTTTGACATGGGCGAAGGCTCGTATGAGCGTATCATGGCGCTTGGGATACCGTTGGATCAGCTAGACAAAGTGTTTCTGGGCCACTTGCACCTTGATCACGCAGGCGATTTTCCGGCCTTCTACTTTACTGGCCCCGTAAACAACCGTCTGACACCCGTTCGCCTTTGGGGGCCTGAGGGGATCAAGCCCGAATGGGGAACAAAAGCTTGGGCTGACCATATGATGAAGATGTGGGCCTGGGAAGAAGCAACCAGGGGCGCGGCAGTTGATCCGCGTGGGTTGCAGTTAGAGGTAAATGAATTCGATTGGAAAGCTGTAAACAACGTCATCTTTGATGAAAACGGTGTTCAAGTTAGGACTCTGCCCGCGATTCATGGTGAACAATCGGTTAGTTTTCTGTTGGAATGGAATGGCCTCAGATTTGCGTTTTCATCCGATACGCTGCCAACGCGCTGGTGGAGAGAACATGCCGCCGGTGTGGATCTTGCCATCCACGAGTGTTTCACCCCACCAGAATTCATGATCGAAAAATACGGCTTTGAACCATCGGAAGCCATATTTGTCGGCTCTCAGGGACACACCGCCGCGCAAGCGTTCGGTAAGATCATGTCGGAAACCGAACCTCGGCTGGCCGTTTGCTATCACTTCCAAAACGATCACGACATTGCGTTGGCCGTCTATTCAGCAATCCGGGAAACCTATGATGGCCCCTTGGATTTGGCAGCCGACTTTATGACTTGGAATGTAACAAAGGATAGCATTCGAACACGCCAAGGTGTGCCCAACGAAGAGTCTTTCCCTGCGCCCGTTCAGATGGCAAAGCAACCACCTGACTCTGCTGCAGAGTTCCCGTTCTCTGAATTTGATCTTGAAAGCATCGACCTCGGCGCGGCCGAAGCCACAAATGACATGATCAATGATTTCAACGAACGCACAGGAAACGACGAAGTCGGCGCGTATACCAGCCTTCCCTTCAAAAATTAATAGGCTGAGCGGGCCTGTTTGGGGCCCGCCTTTGCTTTGCTGGCGTTTAGACACCAAGGCGCAAGAGAATACGAAAACACCGCACCGTCTGAGACGGCGCGGTGTTAATATACTTGCAAAGCGCTAATTTAGGCCTGCTTGGTCACCTGCGTGAAGTCCAGCTCGACCGGGGTCTCGCGGCCAAAGATCGAGACCGAAACTTTCAGCTTCTGGTTCTCGTCGTCCACGCCTTCGACCATGCCGTCGAAATCCTCGAACGGGCCGTCGTTGACTTTGACCTTTTCGCCGACCTCGAAGCTTATCATCAGTTTCGGCGCTTCTTCGCCTTCCTGAACGCGGTTGAGGATCTGGTTCACCTCAGCGTCGCGCATCGGCATCGGGCGGCCTTGCGGGCCCAGAAAGCCGGTCACACGGTTGATCGAGTTCACAAGGTGATAGCCCTGATCCGACATCTCCATATGCACCAGTACGTAACCGGGCATAAAGCGGCGTTCAGTCGTGACTTTCTTGCCCCGGCGCACTTCGATCACCTCTTCGGTGGGCACCAGTACTTCGTCGATGTCGTCCTCAAGGCCCTGTTCAGCCACCGACGTGCGGATCTGCTCTGCGATCTTCTTTTCGAAATTCGAAAGAACGCTGACCGAGTACCACCGTTTCGCCATGAACCTGTCGTCCTTGTTTACTTTCGGCGCATCCAGTCAATCAGACGCAGCCGTCATTGAATTTCCATCACGTGACCCGGAATAAAAAGCGGCGCGCAGCCCGAATCGCCGCACGCCCATTCCGAATAGTCCCGCGTCACTACTCTGACATCGCGCGCGGTGCAAGGGGCAAGCCGCGTTTCCGCGCGCCTTAACCGGTTTACCCGAACGCGCCCAAGATCAGTTGCAGACCGCCGCGAATACCAAGATCGACCAGCGCAAAGAACACGGCGGTCAGGGCCGCCATGATGAACACCATGACCGTGGTCAGCAGAACCTCACGGCGCGTCGGCCAGACGACCTTTGCAACCTCGGCGCGGACTTGCTGAATAAACTGGATCGGGTTTGTGGTGGCCATTTGGCTTGGATCTCTCTGCTAGCGGATAGGCCGGACATAACCGGGCATTGCGGCGATTTCAAGGGCTATCAGGGCTTGGGCTTGTCGTCCCATTCATCGTTGAGGATACGACGGGCGTCGCCTTCGGGATCGTCATATTGGTTTGATCGCACCGTGTAGACAAATGCCACCAGCCCAACCCCGCCCAGAAACAGGGAAATCGGTATCAGATAGGCCAGAACTTCCATCGCTTTATCTTACCCGTAGCGCATTCAAAGATACAGTGATCGACGAGGTCGACATCGCCAGCGCCGCAATCAGGGGCGTGGCCAGGCCGGCCACTGCCAGCGGCACCGCGATAATATTATAGACAGTGGCAATGCGAAAGTTTTCGCGAATCCGTTTCGTCGCCTTGACCGCCGTATCACAGGCGTCAGAGATCGGCGACAGGTCATTGCCCAGCAGCACGATGTCCGAGGCCACCCGCGCCGCATCCAAAGCCGAGGCCGGGGAAATCGACACATGCGCCGCCGCGAGTGCCGCCGTGTCGTTCAGCCCGTCGCCCACCATCAGCACGTGGTGACCCTGATCGCGCAGCGCCTCGACATGCTTGGCCTTGTCCTGCGGCAGAGCCTGCGCGATCCAGTTCTGGATGCCGAGCTTATCAGCCAGCGCCTGAACCGCGCCCTGCGTATCGCCCGAAATCAGGATGACCTCTTTACCCGCGTCGCGGAACGCTTGCACCGCCTCGGCAGCACCGGTTCGCAGGCTGTCCGAGAACAGGAAGGCCTCAGGTGCCTGCCCTTCAACAGAGAGCCACGCGGCGGTCTGGTCGCCCTCTTCCGCGCCGGTCCACGCAGCCCGCCCAAGGCGGACACGCTGGCCTTGGGAAGTGCCTTCGGTGCCGAATCCCGGAACCTCGGTGATGTCGTCCAGCGTGGCGGGTTTGATCCCGGCCTCGCGCGCGGCCTGTGTCAAAGCAACCGACAAAGGGTGCGAGGATGCCTCGGCCAGCGCCAGCGCAATCTCAAGATCAGCGCGGGAATGAGCGCCCAGATTGGTCAGCTCGGGCGTACCTGAAGTCAGCGTACCGGTCTTATCGAAAACGACCGTATCTACCTCGGCCAGACGTTCCAGCGCGGTAGCGTGTTTGATCAGCATCCCCTTGCGGAACAACCGCCCCGAGGCCGCAGTGGTCACCGCTGGCACGGCCAGACCCAGCGCGCAAGGGCAGGTGATGATCAGCACGGCGGCGGCGATATTCAGCGCTGTTCGCACGTCGCCGGAATAGATATACCACCCCAGAAAGCTGAGCGCCGACAGGATATGCACACCGGGCGCATAAAGCTTGGCCGCCTTGTCGGCCAGCGAGGTATAGCGCGAGCGCCCCGATTCCGCGATGGCCACCAGATCGGCCATACGATGTAACGAGGTGTCTTCACCCACCGCCGTCGCGCGGATGGTCAGGGGGCCGGTCAGGTTCACCTCACCGGCGCTGACCGTCACGCCCGCCTCGGCGAACACCGGCAGGGTTTCTCCGGTCAGCAAGGACCGGTCGAGTTCCGACTGGCCCGAGACAATCTCTCCATCCACCGGCATTCGTCCACCGGGGCGGACAAGGATCAGATCGCCGACGTTCAGCGTGGCAACAGCAACCTCTTCCTCGGCCCCATCCAACAAGCGGATAGCCCGGGGGACTTCGAGCGCGGTCAGCTCTTCTGCCGCGGATCGGGCAGCAGCGCGGGTGCGATAGTCCAGATAGCGACCAGCCAGCAGGAAAAAGGTCAGCGTAAGGGCGGCGTCGAAATAGGCGTGCTTACCGCTGAGCGCGGTTTCCCAAAGCGACGTAACCAGCGCCAAAAGAATAGCCAGCACGATCGGCACATCCATGTTCAGGCGGCGAACCCGCAAAGCCGACCACGCATTCGAAAAGAAGGGTTGCGCCGCAAAGCCAATCGCAGGCAGCGCGATCGCGGCCGAAATCCAGTGGAACATGTCCCGCGTCGCGTCTGTGGCACCAGCCCAGACCGAAACCGACAAGAGCATCACGTTCATCGAGGCAAATCCGGCCACCGCTAGACGCATCAACAGGTCGCGCCCCGCCTTGTCGGACTGTGTGGCGGATAGGGCACCGGGATCAAGCTCATGCGCCTCATAGCCCACGCGTTCCATTACCGAAATCAGGTCAGCAGCGCGCAATTCTGGCGCGGCTTTGATCATTGCTCGTTTCAGAGTCAGGTTGACCCGCGCGTCTTCCACGCCGGGATGGGCGTTAAGCTCGCGCTCGACGGTGGCGATACAGGCCGAGCAATGGATGCCCGGCAGTGACAGCGCAATCTGCACATCTTCGGGGATTGGGCGCGCGGGCTCCGCAGGGCTTGCAATGCACCCCGGGCAGGCGGCCGTGCCTGATGTAAGCTGCGCCGTCATTCCCTATCCCTTTACGTACAGCGGCACGCGCTGAGCGAACTCTGCCCCGCTGTGATCCTTTGCGATCAAACGGATATTCCAGTTTCCCTTGCCCAGTGACGCGGGCGTGGCGTAAGCGGTACCATCAAAAATGAAATCCGGTGTGAAATCTTCTTTGACATGCGTGGCCCGTCCAACGACGGCCTGCAACTCGACCACTTCGACAGGGGTGCCGGTCTGGTCTGTAATATGCAGAATCAGCAGCCCCCCGGACAATTCAGCACGGATATCCCATCCCAACGCCTGATGTTCCTGCAGGCGATCATTGAATTCTTGGCTGGCGACGTAAGAGTTCTTGACCTCGAGCCCCGGAAAAGTTTTCACCGCGCTGTAGGCCAGCACAAGATTTACCGCGATGATCACACCAAATGCGGCCACGAAGACGGCCAGTGCATGTTTGCCGGTGAATTTGCGTTCGGCCATGTTCACTTCCCTTGCCCGTTAAAGGTGGTGTCCTTGTAGGCACGCTCTCCGCTTTGCAGGTCTTCGACCCAGATGCGCACCGGAGTAACGTCAGTTGACGCCGGGCCGGTGCCACCGGAGGCCACGATATAGACGCGCGTCAATTGTGCCGTATCCGCAGCGACAATGACAGTGTCACCGTCATTGCCTTCGATCTGTACCTGCATGGCCGGATCCCCCGCAAGCGTCAGCTTGAACGGCCGTTCCTCACCATGTTTGTTGCGCAGGCGCACGTCATAGGTGTTGCGGATCGTGCCATCGGACAGGGTCACGAAGGTCGGGTTCCGAACGGGCGCCACCGTCAGATCAATATCGGGCCGGATAAACAGCGCAAACAACAACGCAAAGCCAACCGCAGCCCACATCCCTGTATACATGATCGTCCGGGGACGCAGAATGTGCTTCCAGACGTTCCGAGGCGGCTCACCCGCACGCTCGCGCGTTTCATCGCTCAGCGCCATATAGTCGATCAGACCGCGCGGTTTGCCGATCTTGGCCATCATGTCATCACAGGCGTCGATGCACAACGCGCATGTGATGCATTCAAGTTGTTGCCCGTCGCGGATGTCGATCCCGACGGGGCAGACATTCACGCAGGCCATACAGTCGATGCAATCCCCCAATTCGGAATCCGCAGTACGCTTGCCTTTGCCGCGCGGCTCACCCCGCCATTCGCGGTAGCCAACAACCAGAGTATCCTCGTCCATCATCGCCGCCTGAATACGTGGCCAGGGGCAGGCATAGATACAGATCTGTTCGCGCGCGAACCCACCGAACAGGAAAGTCGTGCCGGTCAGGATCAACATCGTGGTATAGGCCACGGGGTGGGCGTTGCCCGTCACCAGATCACGCAAAAGCGTCGGCGCGTCGGCAAAATAAAACACCCACGCCCCACCAGTGGCCAGACCGATCAGCAACCAGACGGTCCACTTCGTCACGCGCAACCGCGCCTTGCGGAAGTCCAGTTTTTCCTGCCGATGCAGGCGCAAGCGCGCGTTTCGGTCGCCCTCAATCCAGCGTTCAACCAGAATATACAGATCCGTCCACACGGTTTGCGGGCAGGCATAACCACACCAGACGCGACCCAATGCCGAAGTAAACAGGAACAACCCCAACCCGGCCATGATCAATAGACCTGCGACAAAGTAGAACTCATGCGGCCAAATCTCGATCCAAAAGAAATAGAAACGACGATTCGCCAAATCCAACAGCACCGCCTGATCCGGCAGGCTGGGCCCGCGGTCCCATCTGATCCAAGGCGTCACGTAATAAATGCCCAGCGTGACAGCCATAATGATCCATTTCAGGTTACGAAATGGCCCGGATACGCGCCGGGGAAAGATAGGCTCCCTTGCGGCGTAAAGGCTGGGGGCGGGGTCGGAATCGCTCACGGGATGGCTCCAGATGTAGCTATGTTTTTCGCGTCTTGTTCCAGATCACAAAGGTAGTCTCTTTGACATGGGTCAAAAGAGCATCGTACAGACACCTTTTGTCACAGCGCCCCGGACTGCGACCGAAGCCAACGGACAAAGATCTTGGTAGCAGGGCGAAGTGGAAAATCACCCGTTACAATATGATACCCGCTATTTTGTGGCTCGCAAAACAGTTCGACAAGCTGCCCCGACGCAATGTCGGCTTCGACAAAATGCCGCGCCGTGACGGTTACGCCCTGCCCGGCGCGCAACGCGTCCAGCAAGAGGTTTCCAGGCAAGGCGATCCGACCCGCGCGTGGACCGTGTTCGACGCCGTGCCGCGCCAGCCATGTTGTGGCTTCGGTCGTCCCCAACTCTTCCAGCCACGGGAGCTGGCTCAATTCCTGCGGCGTCCAATCGGACCGACCGCCCAAAAGGGTCCGCGCCGCGACGATCACGATGGGGCTGCTCAACAACAGGTCCGAGGCGATGCCAGACCAATCACCGCCGCCATAGCGGATCGCAACATCCACACCTCCGGGGCTTGGGTTGACCAGTTTCGGGGTCGGGTCCAAAGCCAAGGGAATATCTGGGAATTCTGCTTGAAAGGCAGGCAGACGCGGCATCAGCCAAGACGCTGCGAACGAGGGTGTCAGCGAGACGTGGACGGGGCGGTCCTGATCCGTTTGCATCAGGGCTGCGACCGCGGCCCCGATTGTGCCAAATCCCAGATGAGTTGCGCGCGCCAGCTTTTCCCCCTCGGGGGTCAGGGTCATGGATTTCCCTGATCGGTCCAACAGCGATACGCCCAGGTGCTTTTCCAAAACCCGCAATTGCTGACTGATGGCTGCGTGACTGACGTTCAACGCCGCACCTGCCTGCACAATATTCTCGGCCTCGGCGAAGGCAGAAAATGCCCGAAGCGAGGCCAGAGGTGGCATTTTCATCCAATCCATTTGTAAGCCTTACTTACACAAGAGAATTGGAATTGAGTCGCATTTTTCAGTCAGAAGTTCAATCTTTTCTGCATTCTCAGTTTAAAGAATGGAGAGGCAAAAATGCTCTCAATCCTTGCAAAAAGCTTCATGATCGCCACTCACACCAGAGATCGCGATGAACGTACCGGCAAGCCCCGCCTGGGGTCACGGCCAAAACACTGGCCAGCACATGATCATTGGAAAGGAAAAGGTCCAGCGCACGAAAAGGTGCATCTGGACCTCATCATTCGGGATTAGTAATCTGTGAAATTAGCACCGGCTGTTCAGGAAACGCGCGAACAGATGGAACAGCCGGTGCCTCAACCTTCGGGCGGCGAACCGTCCGAAGGTATTCTTCAAACCTTACTGACCACCACCCAACTGGTGGACATAGGCAGTCACAGCGCGGATTTGCGCCTCAGTCAGGCGGTTTTCCCAAGCGGGCATCACGCCGAAGCGACTGTAAGTGACTGTCTGGGTCAGAGCTTCTTCGCTGCCACCATAGAGCCAGATCGCATCGGTCAGGTTCGGCGCACCCTGGAACACATCGCCCGTGCCGTCTTCGCCATGACAAGCGGCACAGTTGTCTTCGAAAACAACCTTGCCCGCTTGCGCTGCGGCGTCATCGGTCTGCGCGTAGGTCAGGGACATGACGTACTGAACGACCTGCGTGATCTCTTCTTTCTCAAGAAGCTCTCCAAAGGCCGGCATCTCGGAATAGCGCGCGTCGTCGCTTTCTTCGTTCCGAATACCGTGGGCAATGGTGAACTCGATATCTTCGAGCGTTCCGCCCCACAGCCACGCATCATCCAGCAGGTTCGGGAAGCCGGGTGCACCCTGCGCGCCTGAACCGTGGCACTGCGCACACCAGGTACGGAATACCGCGCCGCCCGAGTTTACCGCGAATTGCTGCAGCTCAGGGTCTTTCGAGATGTCCTCAAGCGACGTTTCCACCAGCTTGGCATTCCAAGGTGCGTTGGCCTCCTGGAAGGCAACCATCTCTTCCTGCACCAGCTCACGAGACGACCAGCCAAGAACACCAGCGGTCGCTGATTGAACCAACGGCCACGCCGGATACATGATCGTGTAGATCACGCCCCAGATAATCGTGACGTAGAAGGTCCACAGCCACCAGCGGGGCATCGGGTTGTCAAACTCTTCGATACCGTCCCAGCTGTGACCCGTGGTATTCGGATCACCCGGCAGTTTATCAGATGTCTTGCTCATGGCCGCGCCTCCTTGGGTGTGGCGGGTTTATCGTCGCCCTGCAGGGGCGCTGGTGCGTCTGCATGCCGGAAGGGGATATTGGCGGTATCCTTGTATTCCTTGCTGGCACCGGGGCGGAAAACCCAGATCACGATGCCAATGAAGAATGCGAACAACAGCAACAACATCCAGCTATCCGCGAACTGCCTGAGGAGTGTATACTCTTCCATCACACCCTCCTTTAGCGGCTTGGGTCCGGGGTGAAGGTCGAGAAGTCGACCAGCGTGCCCAGCATCTGAAGATAAGCCACCATCGCGTCCGCTTCGGTCAACTCGGGCTGACCGTCGAAGTTGCGCACGCTGACCTTGTCGCCATAGCGCTCCAGCAGCCCGTCATAGTCGCTGTCGGGATCAGCCTGCGCACGGAAGTCAGCCTCGGCATTGGCCAGCATTTCTTCGGTGTAGGGCGTGCCGACAAGGGCGTTCGCCTTCATGATGTCACCGATATACTTGCCGTCCAACTTGCGATGCTCGAGGAAACCGTATTTTGGCATCACCGATTCCGGCACAACCGACTGCGGATCACGCAGGTGGTCCACATGCCACTGGTCCGAGTAACGTCCACCCACACGGGCCAAATCAGGCCCGGTGCGTTTCGACCCCCACTGGAACGGGTGGTCATACATCGACTCGGCCGCCAGCGAATAGTGCCCGTACCGTTCGACCTCGTCCCGCATGGGGCGGATCATCTGGCTGTGGCAGACATAGCAGCCTTCGCGGATGTAGATTTCACGCCCTGCCATTTCGAGGGGGGTGTAGGGGCGCATCCCCTCCACCTTCTCGATGGTGTTCTCAAGATAGAACAGTGGGGTGATCTGCACGATGCCACCGATGGTCACGACCAGAAAGCTGAACACCAGCAGGAGGGTCGCGTTGGTCTCGAGGATCTTATGTTTGTCGAGAATTGCCATTGCTCCGGCCCTCCTTATTCAGCCGGGACCGCGACGGACAGGCTGGCCTCTTTGGCCGGCGCTTTCCGCACAGTCATCCACAGGTTGTAGCACATGATCACGGCACCAGCGACGAACATCACGCCACCCAAGGCACGCACCACATACATGGGGAACTTGGCAGCCACGGTGTCAGCGAACGAGTTCACCAAGAAGCCGTTGGCATCCACTTCGCGCCACATCAGGCCCTCCATGATACCGGTGACCCACATCGACGCGGCATAGAGAACGATGCCGATCGTAGCGAGCCAGAAGTGCCAACTAACCATTTGCAGCGAGTACAAACGCTCACGCTTCCACAGGACAGGCACCAAGTAGTACAGCGCGCCAAAGGTGATCATACCGTTCCAGCCCAACGCGCCCGAGTGTACGTGACCAATGGTCCAGTCAGTATAGTGAGACAGGCTGTTCACGGCACGAATCGACATCATCGGACCTTCGAAGGTGGACATGCCATAGAAACCGACCGAGATGACCATCATGCGAATGATCGGGTCAGTGCGCAGTTTGTCCCATGCGCCCGAAAGGGTCATCAGACCGTTGATCATACCGCCCCACGAAGGCATCCACAGCACAACCGAGAACACCATGCCCAGCGTCGAAGCCCAGTCAGGCAGCGCGGTATAGTGCAGGTGGTGCGGCCCGGCCCAGATGTACAGGAAGATCAGGGCCCAGAAGTGGATGATCGACAGCTTGTACGAGAATACCGGACGTTCCGCCTGTTTCGGGATGAAGTAATACATCATGCCCAGGAAACCCGCAGTCAGGAAGAAGCCCACGGCGTTGTGGCCGTACCACCACTGGATCATAGCGTCTTGCACGCCCGACCAGACGATGACGGATTTAGATCCCCAGATGCTGACCGGGATGGTCAGGTTGTTGACCACGTGCAGCATCGCAACGGTGACGATAAAGGCTAGGTAAAACCAGTTGGCCACATAGATATGCGGCTCTTTCCGTTTGATGACTGTGCCCAGGAAAACGGCCAGATACGCGACCCAGACGATAGTCAACCACAGGTCAACATACCATTCGGGTTCGGCATATTCCTTGGATTGCGTGCCACCCAGAACATAGCCGGTCGCCGCCAGCACGATGAACAGCTGATAACCCCAGAACACGAACCACGCCAAATTGCCGCCCCAAAGACGCGCAGCGCTGGTGCGCTGTACCACGTAGAACGAGGTCGCAATCAACGCGTTGCCGCCAAAGGCGAAAATCACCGCAGATGTATGCAGTGGACGCAACCGACCAAAGTTCAGATAGCCCTGCGCCCATTCAAAGTTCAGCGCGGGAAAGGCCAATTGAAAGGCGATGAATGTTCCGGCGATGAACCCGATCACGCCCCAGAAGGCAGTCGCGATAACGCCATAGCGGATCACGCCGTCCATATACTCGGCCGAGTGTTCCACGAGGATATCTGGCTCATCGGTGTTTCTAAGCGTCCAGATGAACAATCCGCCGGCGATCAGCATCACCAGAATTGCATGCACCTGATACGCCAAATCGCGTGCATAATTTGTCCCGATCGCGGCAAAAACCACGATCAGACCAAGCACGATCAGCTTGATGTAATTTGACATATTGCGTCCCTTTGCCATGCTCTGCGCGATTCTCTTATATCGCAGAACCTTTTTGATTGGCTGTTCTTTTGTCGGACAGCCGCTTTAACTGCTTTGATCTGTGTCAAGACAGGACGCTGAATACTATGACAATCCTAAAGAAACGACTGGGCTGGAAAGTCGCAGCTTACAACGGTTCGAAGGTAAGAGGTCAAAAATGGCTTACAAATCTCTTCTCACTGTGATGACAGATTCCACGCAATCGAATGCGGCCCTTGCGCAGATGGCGGCACTTGCTTTGGCACAGGATGCCCATGCCGAGGCGCTGTGTCTGGGCGTGGATCGTAGTCAGACAGGGTATTACTATGCCGGCGCAAATGCGTTGATCCTGCAGGAAACACTAAGCCGCGCCAACGCCGAAGCAGAAGAAGTACTGGAATATGCCAACGCGTTTCTGGGGAAATCCGGTGTTCGGTGGTCTGCCGAAAGTGGCGTGGCTCAGATCGCCGATATTGGACGTCATGTCGCCCATCGCGCGCGGTTTTCGGATCTGGTTGTTCTGCCCCAGCCCTATGGCGAAGATCGGGGCGCAGAATGCGAACCCATAGTCGAAGCCGCGATGTTCGAGGGACACGCGCCCGTGCTTATCACCCCGGAGAACGCAAAGCCGTTCGAACGACCGGGGACGATTCTGATCGGCTGGAACGAAAGCGTTGAGGCCATGCGCGCCATACGCCGCGCCCTGCCCTTCCTGCAACAGGCCGAACTTGTGCGGATCGTCGTGATCGACCCACCCCGCCACGGGCCGGATCGGTCCGACCCAGGGGGGATGCTGTCGCAAATGCTGGCACGGCACGGAGTAAAGTGCGAAATCGACGTTCTCAGCAAAACGATGACACGCGTGTCAGACATCCTGAATCGCCACGCCTCGGACACTGAAGCTGACATGATTGTCATGGGCGCCTACGGGCATTCCAGATTCCGCGAAGCCATTCTGGGCGGCGCCACTCGGAACATGCTGGAACAATCCCCGGTTCCCGTATTTCTGGCGCATTAAAGCCGGTAAGTTAGTAAAACCGCCCCTAATAAGGGCGGTTTTTTACCCTCGTCTTACAAGGCCGATCAGGAACAGCAGAATGACTGCGCCGATCGTGGCAAAGAATATTGACGAGAATAGGCCGCCCCCGACCGAAAAGCCAAGCGCCGGAAAGACCGTTCCCGCCAGAAACGCGCCGACGACACCGACAATTATGTTTCCAAACAGACCGAAGCCCCGGCCTTCCATGATCTTGCCGGAAAGCCAACCGGCAATGGCGCCAATGAAGATCATGGCGAGAAGGCTACTGAATTCCATGGTTTGCTCCTGAATTGACTGCACTCAGGCCACTAAACCACGACTACTGCGTCAGGTCACGTCAGACCAGAAAACCACCGTCTGAATCGTCACCAGCTTCTTCCATCAAACGTCCCATATCGGGGATGGTCACGTGACGCTTGCCCTCAAGGGTAATGACGCCGTCCCGTTTCAGCGCCGAAATCTGGCGGCTGACCGTCTCCAAAGTCAAACCAAGGTAGTCTGCCATCGCCTCGCGGGTCAGAGGCAAATCAAAGACGATCGGTCCGGCGTTCCCCTCGTGGCTGATCGAAGCATCCCGACGGGCGATGATAGACAACAGGCTGGCAATCTTTTCACGGGCGGTCTTACGCCCTAGCACCAACATCCATTCACGTGCCGCATCCAGTTCATCCAACGTCATCTGCAGCAGGCGATGGGCGATATGCGGGGTTTCGTTCATCATCTCTTCGAAGGGCTTCTTGCGAAAGCAGCACATCACCAGATCTGTCGTAGCCTGCACGTCGTAGGGCGCCGATTCGCGACCGGGGCGCCCCACAAAATCGCTGGGCAGCAATAGACCGACCATCTGAGTACGGCCGTCTTCCATCGTTTGCGTCAAAGACGCGATGCCCGACACGACCGAACCCACGAAATTCATCTGATCCCCAGACCACAGGATTGTCTGGCCAGCCTCGAAACTGCGGTAATACTTAATGCCTTCAAGCTTTTCCAACTCATTGGCATCGCAATGCGCGCACACCGCCCGATGTCGAATGGGGCAGTCGGCACAATTGGTATGGTCGATCTTGAACATCGGTGTCATGCGGGTTTCCACTTGATCTCTATCAAGGTTTATTTGCGAGCCGTCCTCTAACGGTATCGCCATGATTGTTAAACCACAACTGGCACAGCTTGGACTATTTGACGCGAAAGTACCGCGTTACACAAGCTATCCAACCGCCCCCCACTTCAACAATGACGTGGGGGAAAATCGTTATGGCGACTGGATTTCCAAGATTAAGCCCGGCAGCGCCATCTCTTTGTACATCCATGTTCCGTTCTGCCGCAGGCTTTGCTGGTTCTGTGCCTGCCGCACGCAAGGAACCCAGACCGACAATCCGGTCATTGCCTATGTGGACGTGGTGAAGGCCGAGCTGGATCTGCTGGCCGAACGCCTGCCCCAAGGGGTGACACTGTCGCGCCTGCATTGGGGCGGCGGTACGCCCACCTTGCTGAACCCGGATCTGATGAGAAATCTCGCGGCTCATATTCTGGATGTGGTTCCCTTGGGTGCTGACGCGGAATTCTCGGTCGAGATCGACCCGAACGAAATTGACGCAGATCGGCTGAATGCATTGGCCGAGGCGGGTATGAACCGGGCCTCGATCGGGGTTCAGGACTTCGACGATGAAATCCAGAAAACCATTGGCCGGATTCAAAGCTATGACACCACGCGCAACGCGGTCGATATGATCCGCGCCCGTGGGATTTCCAGCCTGAATGCAGACATCCTGTATGGCTTGCCGCATCAGACCAAAACACGAATGACCGAAAGCGTGCAGAAGCTTCTGTCCCTTAACCCGGACCGGGTGGCGCTTTATGGATACGCCCATGTGCCATGGATGGCCAAGCGACAGCAGCTGATCCCGTCAGATGCTCTGCCCACGCCGGAACAGCGGCTGGATCTTTTCGACACGGCTCGCCGCCTTTTCATGTGGGACAACTACGCGGAAATCGGAATCGACCACTTCGCCACGCAGGATGACGGTCTGACCCATGCCTTGAAAGCAGGGCGGCTCAAGCGAAATTTCCAGGGATATACTGACGATCAGGCCGAAGTGTTGATCGGAGTCGGGGCCAGTTCGATCTCACGCTTTCCACAAGGCTATGCCCAGAACGCACCCGCGACGTCGGCCCACACAAAAGCAATCCGCGAAGGGCGTTTCTCGACGTCCCGCGGGCATATGTTCAAGGGGCAGGATGTTCTGCGAGCGCGTTTGATCGAAGCGCTGATGTGCGACTTTCAGATCAATTCGGCGGAGATCCTGCGCGATCACGAAGTCTCGGCCACTGAACTGAATCAGATGTTCCAAACGGCCAATGCCGCGTTCGACAACCTGTTGCGCGTCACCGACGAAGGGCTGTTTATTCCACCCGAGGCCCGCGCCCTGACCCGGATGATTGCTCGCAGTTTCGACGCCTATGACCTGAGCAAAGCTGGCCACAGCTCGGCGATCTGACGTCTTGCATTTGCGCTGATCCTGCGGCCTGCCATCGTAACATTCGCGCGGGGGCTTGACGCAGGTATCCGATTTTCTCCACACTTGGGGTGTGCGATCCGCACCCTGAGGCAGGTGAATTTGCAGACAGTTCTTGCCGACGCATCCGCGTGGGACGACCCTTTTCGTGCAGGTATTACTGCAACCTGAAAGAGGGACAGCACTCATGCGCGTTTTCACCGTCCTCGGCCCCAGTCAGTCGGGCAAGACAACCCTGGTCGAGGCCATCAGCCGCCTCGACGGTCGACCCACCACATTCGACGTGTCCGGAACCGTGCATTTGCACGGTTTTTCTTATTTGGGCGAGCAATGGTGCGCCGTTGACGTGGATGGCGGCGGGGATAACCTGGGCTACGTCGGCCCGGCCATGGCCATTTCCGACGCGGCAGTTGTGGTTGTGCCCCCGGACCCGGACGCAGCCGTTCTGTGCGCCCCTTATCTGAGGTTGGTGGAAGAGGCCGGAATTCCCTGCTTCCTGTTCATCAACCGAATGGACAGCCCGAATGGACGCATTAGGGATATCATCGCGGCACTACAGACCTATTGCGTTCATCACATCGCGTTGCGGCAAGTGCCCATCCGTGATGGAGACTCCATCGTTGGCGCGGTCGATCTGATTTCGGAACGGGCCTGGAAATACCAGGAGGGGAAACCTTCCAACCTGATCGAGTTGCCCCAATCTGTGGAAGACCGTGAACAAGAAGCCCGAACCGAGCTTTTGGAAACTCTGTCCGACTTTGATGACAACCTGCTCGAACAACTTATCGAAGACAAACAGCCCCCCAGCGCCGAGATTTACGACCTTGCCGCGCAGGTGTTGCAGAACCATCAGCTTATCCCGGCCTGTCTGGGGTCCGCCAGCCATGGAAACGGCCTGACACGCCTGATGAAAGCCCTGCGGCATGAAGCGCCCGAGTTTGACATCGCAGCCGGACGCGACGAAGCCGCCGAAAACGCCCGCGCGATCGCCGGGTTTGCCGATGTGAAAAAACATATCGGCAAGATCATTGTCCTACGCGGACTGGGCGACGGCGTAAAAGCCCATGAGCCGCTGGGAGGTGAAACCGTTGGCAATCTGACGGGACTGGATGCAAAAACCCAGATCGACAAGCTGGGCGCGGGTCAAATCGGGTTGGCGGTCAAATCTGATCACCTGAACCCCGGCAATCTCTATGACAGCAAAGAGGCCACGCCGTTGCCCGAGTGGGCCTTATCCCATCCGGCGGCTCACCGTCAGGTGGTCTCACCCGCGCATGAACGCGACGATGTGCGTTTGTCCAATGCCCTGACCCGGCTGGTTGAGATTGACCCGGGCCTACACATGGAACAGGACGAACTTAGCGGTCATTCAGTTCTGGGATCGCAGGGTCCGCAGCATATGCGCCGTGTCAGCGCGAAACTGGCCGAAGACTTCGGGATCGAGATCGTCGCCGATCCAGTTGAAACCGCGTATCGGGAAACCATTCGCACACCGATTGAACATCGCCATCGGCATCGCAAACAGTCCGGCGGGGCCGGGCAATTCGCCGATGTCGTCATCTCGGTTGCGCCCATGCCACGCGGATCGGGGTTCCAGTTCGAAGAGGTGGTCAAGGGCGGCGCAGTGCCGCGCAACTATATCCCCTCGGTCGAACATGGGGCCAAGGACGCGCTTGAACAGGGTCCCGAGGGGTTCCCGGTTGTCGATGTGAAAATCACGCTGAGCGACGGCAAGCATCACAACGTAGACAGCTCGGATTATGCCTTCCGCACCGCCGGAAAAAACGCCGTGCGAGAAGCGCTGCCACAGGCCAAGCCCGTGGTACTGCAGCCGATCCTAAACGCCGAGATTCACCTGCCTTCGGATTTCGTGGGCGACCTTGTTCCCACGATCAGCTCGCTTCAGGGTCAGGTTCTGGGCTTTGAGGGCAATCCCAACGCCTCAGGCTGGGAGATTTTCAACGCGCAGCTACCGGCAGTAGCCGAGGATGAACTGCACCGCAGTCTGGCCAGCGCGACACGCGGCACCGGCTGGGTCAAGCTGAGCTTTGATCACTATGAAGAACTGCGCGGCCCGGTGCCAAAACCGGTGGCTAAGGAAAAAGCCAGCGCCTGAGCAAGTTGTAGGGCGGGCTTCAGCCTGCCGCTGCGATCAATTCACGGGTGTAGTCTGTCTGGGCGTTCTCAAACAAATCCTCGGCCGTGCCCATTTCAACCACATCACCGTTTCGCATAACGATAACGTTATGGGACATGGCGCGCACGACCTTCAGATCGTGGCTGATGAACAGGTAGGCCAAACCGTATTTCTTCTGCAGGTCACGCAGCAAGTCGACGATTTGAACCTGCACCGTCATGTCCAACGCACTGGTCGGTTCATCCAGAACCAGCAACTTGGGCCGCAACACCATCGCACGCGCGATGGCTATTCGCTGACGCTGACCGCCTGAAAACTCGTGCGGGTACCGGTCCATTGCAGCCGGATCCAGTCCCACTTCGGTCATCACCTCAGTCACCAGTTCACGCGGGGCGCGGTGCGGGTCGACTTTGTGAATTGCCAAACCTTCGGCAATGATCTGCTGGCACGTCATACGCGGGCTCAGGCTACCGAACGGGTCCTGAAACACGATCTGCATGTCCTTGCGGAGGCGCCGCAGTTCTCGCGTGGACCAACGCCGGACATCCTGATCGCGGAAGGTGATGCCACCCTCGGACGCAATCAGGCGCATGATCGCCAAAGCCAGCGTTGTCTTGCCCGAACCACTTTCGCCCACAATTCCCAACGTCTCACCCGCCCGCACGCTAAGCGTGGCATCGTTGACCGCCTTGACGTGTCCCACCGTCCGCTTCAGGAACCCGCGCTGGATTGGAAACCAAACCTTAAGATGATCTGTTCGCGCGACTTCTTCTGCGTCTGCGGCCACCGCTTGCGGGTGACCGGACGGCTCGGCCGCCAGCAGCTTGCGCGTATAAGGGTGTTGTGGGTTGTCGAAAATCGCGACCGTCGGGCCGGTTTCGACGATTTCACCATCCTTCATCACGCACACACGGTCCGCAATCCGGCGTACAATGCCAAGGTCATGGGTAATGAACAGCATTCCCATGTTTTCGGATTTCTGCAACTCGGCCAGCAGTTCCAGGATCTGTGCCTGAATAGTGACGTCCAGCGCCGTTGTCGGTTCATCCGCGATCAGAATGTCGGGCTTGTTGGCCAGCGCCATCGCGATCATCACGCGCTGGCGCTGCCCGCCCGACAATTGGTGCGGATAGCTGTCCAGTCGATCCTGCGGGTCGCGAATACCAACCTTTGTCAGCAGCTCGACAATTCGGTCACGCGCCGCATCACCGGTCAAGCCCTGATGCAGGGCCAGAGACTCAGCCATCTGTTTCTGGATCGTGTGCAGCGGGTTGAGCGAGGTCATCGGCTCTTGGAAGATAAAGCTGATGTCGTTGCCGCGCACATCCATCAACCTGTCCTCGGACGCGCCGATCATCTCATTCCCGTCATAGCGAACCGAGCCTTCGACGATCGCGCTGTCGCCCAGCAGCGACACTGTCGACAAGGCCGTAACGGATTTTCCCGACCCGGACTCACCTACCAGAGCTACCGTTTCACCACGATCGACGGTGAACGAAACCCCTTTCACCGCCGCGCTGACCTGCCCGTCCTGTTTGAACGAGACCTTGAGGTTGTTCACATCCAAAAGGCTCATGAGAAGGTCTTTCTGGGATCAAACGCATCGCGCACGCCTTCAAAAATGAAGACCAGCAACGACAGCATGATGGCAAAGGTAAAAAAGGCGGTGAAGGCCAGCCACGGTGCCTGCAGGTTCTGTTTCGCCTGCAAGGTCAGTTCACCCAGCGAGGGGGCCGAGGATGGCAGGCCAAAGCCAAGGAAATCCAATGAAGCCAGACCGCCAATGGTTCCCGTGACGATAAACGGCATGAAGGTCAGCGTCGCGACCATCGCATTCGGCAGCATGTGCCGGAACATGATGGTCATGTTGCCCACGCCCAGCGCCCGCGCCGCGCGCACATATTCAAGGTTCCGGGCCCGCAGGAATTCGGCCCGGACAACCCCAACCAGCCCTGTCCAGCTAAACAGGATCATCAACGCAACCAGCAACCAGAAACTTCGGCCCAGAATGGCAAACATGATGATGATCACGTAAAGCGAGGGGGTCGCGGACCATATCTCGATGATCCGCTGGAAGATCAGGTCCAGCCATCCGCCAAAGAACCCCTGAATGGCTCCGGCGAAAATCCCGATCAGGCTGGCAACGCCGGTAACCATCAGGGTGAACAGGATCGACAGCCGGAATCCGTAAATCACCCGCGCCAGCACATCGCGCTTGGTGTCGTCCGTGCCCAGAAGGTTCTGGCCGTTTGGCGGCAGCGGCGCGGCACCCGGCCGGTCAACGCTGGTGTTGAAGGAATAGGGGATCAGGGGCCAGATGGCCCAGCCACGCTCGAACCCTTCGGCTTGGAACGTACCGGCGTCGATCTGCTCGATAATGCCCTCGGGGTCGTCAAAACATTGCTCCAACCCGCCGCTGTCGATCAGGCAGCGCACTTCGGGATCGCGATAGATCGCTTCGGTCTGGAAGTCGCCCCCAAATTCGGTTTCGGCATAGAAGTTGAAAACGGGCATGTAAAACTCGCCCCGGTATTTCACGAGGATCGGTTTGTCATTGGCGATGAATTCGGCAAAGAGCGACAGGCCGAACAGGATCGAAAAAATGATCAGCGACCAGAATGCGCGGCCATTACGCCGAAAATTGCGCCAGCGACGTTGGTTCAGCGGAGAAAGCGCCATCTACCCCTCCCGCTTTTCGAAATCGATGCGCGGGTCGACCAGCACATACATCAGATCACTGATGATGCCGACAACCAGACCCATCAGGCCAAAGATAAACAGCGTGCCAAAGATCACCGGGTAATCGCGCGCAACGGCGGCCTCGAACCCCAATCGGCCCAATCCGTCCAGCGAGAAGATCGTTTCGATAATGATCGACCCGCCAAAGAACACGCCGATGAACACAGCAGGGAACCCGGCGATCACGATCAGCATGGCGTTGCGGAACACGTGACCGTAAAGCACCTTGCCTTCGCTCAAGCCCTTGGCGCGGGCCGTCATCACGTACTGTTTCTTGATCTCGTCCAGGAACGAATTCTTGGTCAGCAGCGTCAGGGTCGCAAAGGCCGAGATGGTCAGCGCGATAATCGGCAAAGTGATGTGCCAGAAATAATCCGCAATTTTTCCCATCAGGCTAAGGCTGTCCCAATTGTCCGATGTCAGCCCCCGCAACGGGAAAATCTGCCAATATGACCCACCAGCAAACAGCACCAGCAACAGGATTGCGAACAGGAAACCGGGAATGGCATAAGCCACGATGATCGTTCCGCTTGTCCAGGTGTCAAAGGTCGAGCCATCCTTGATTGCCTTGCGAATGCCCAGCGGGATCGACACCAGATAAGCAATCAGCGTCGACCACAGACCCAGCGAGATCGAGACAGGCATTTTTTCGAGGACCAGATCAATAACGCTGATCGACCGGAAATAGCTCTCGCCAAAGTCCAGTGTCAGGTAGTTGCCCATCATGGACAGGAACCGTTCCAGCGGCGGCTTGTCGAACCCGAACTCTTTTTCCAGCTCTGCAATGAATTCCGGCGGCAATCCTCGGGCGCCGACGTATTTGTCGTCAAACGAGCCTCCGGCGGGTTCGGCGGCGGCACCGGCATCTCCGGCACCGGCGAAGCCTGCAAAAACGTCGCCTTGGCCTTCGATCTGCGCGATAATCTGTTCGATCGGTCCACCCGGTACAAACTGAACCAGTGTGAAGTTGACGATCATAATGCCCAGAAGCGTGGGAATAACCAGCAACAGGCGTCTTAGTATATATGCGCCCATGTTACCGCAGCGCGCCCTTCGCCTTTAATGCAGCCTCTTTCTCGGGGTTGACCCACCAAAGATCGAGATAGCCAAGCGTAAATGGCGGCAGGTTTTCGGGGTACTCATACATGTCGTAATAGGCCGTCCAGTAGTCCGCCACATATCCATCGGGGATGATGAAGAACTCATACCGCAACACACGATCCAGCGCCATAAGCGCCGCGTCCTGTTCCGCCTGATTTGTGGTGTCAAAAGAGGCTTCGATCACGGCATCCACCAGCGGGCTGGCAAGTCCGGCGGGGTTGAACAGGCTGAACGCTGCCTCTTCCGAACCATACATCTGGCTCAAACCGCCACCTGTCGACAGGAATGATCCATACCGATTGGAATACACCATATCGTAATCCCGCTCGCGCCTGCGCAAGGTGAACTGAGACGGGTCCACCTTTTCCGCCGAAGCGTCAACGCCGATCGACTGCAGGTTCTGCACAAAGGTTTCGATCATCGTCGCGGTCGAGGTTGGAATACTGGACGCATAGGGAATGTTCACCTTCAGGGTTTCACCTGCCGCATTGCGACGCAGATTTCCATCGCCCACCGGCCACCCGGCCTCATCCAGAAGTTTCGACGCCTTGCGCAGGTTGCGGCGATCGTTCAACCGCGCCGGGTTGGACTCGTGCGTCAACAGGGCCGGTTCGCTCAGAACATCTGCTGAGACCACATCACCCAGCGACTCCAGAAACGCCAGTTCAGCACCTTCCGGCGCGCCGGTGGCTTCTAGATGCGTGCCCTGAACAAAAGAGTTCCGGGGAGTATTTAATCCGAACATCAGTGATTCATTGGCCCATTCGAAATTGAACGCCAGCGCCAAAGCCTTGCGCACGTTTTTATCCGCGAATTGGGGCTTGCCGAGGTTGAAGACAAAGCCCGATGGTGTCGGTGGGCTGCCATCGGTGATCTCATCCCGCACGACCGAGCCTGCGCTTAGTTTTGGAAAGTCGTAGCTAGAGGCCCAGAGTTTTGGGTCACTTTCGATACGCATCGTATATTCACCCGCCTTGAATCCTTCGAAGGCGGCGGTCTGGTCGGCGAAATACTCGACCCGAATGGTGCCATAATTGTTGCGGCCCACATTGATCGGCAGATCTTTCGCCCAATAATCGTCCCGAAGCTTGTAAACGATGCGGCGATTGATGTCGTAGCTGTCAAGTTTGTACGGCCCCGAGCCCACCGCCACCTCAAGCCGGGGTTCATCCAGACGCCGGCTGTCATCCGCTTCGAACCACGCTTTTGAGAAAACTGGCGTTGATCCGACGGTTTCAATCAACCCCCGTCTTGTCACGTCGGGGCTGAAGGTGAACTTGACAGTGTGGTCATCCAGCGCCTCAGCCCCGGTAACCATCCGCCCAACCGCCTGCGCATAGGATGGCAGACCCTGTTCGATAAACAGGCGATGGCTATAGACCACATCCTCGGCCGTGACCGGGGTTCCGTCCCAAAACGTCGCCTCGGGGCGCATGTGGAAAATCACATAATTGCGGCCTTCGTCGTATTCCATGCTTTCCGCAAGCAAACCGTAATATTGCCCGACGCTGTCCGAAGTACTGTCGATCAGCGAGTCGTATTGCAGCGTCGTAAGCGCCCCGGCCCGGCCTTTGCGCGAGTACGGGTTCAGAGAATCGAATGTACCTGATCCAGCAAGCGACAACTCTCCGCCCTTTGGGGCATTGGGGTTCACATAGTTCAGGTGCGGATAGTCAGCGGGATAGTCGAGGTTTCCAAAGTAGGAATAGCCGTGGCTGCGGGTGACGTTTTCCTCAGCGGCAACAGCTTTGTCACCAACCCCAAGCATGAGCGCCGCGGCAATTCCCATAAAGGCTGCCCAAGGCCGAACAGTCGTTACGCGCGGTGCAGGCGGCAGGGGTTTCATATGCTCATCCTCTGGTTCGTTGACTTCTTTAACCTTGTAAGCGCCAGCTAAAAGACCAGCGCTGTCATATGCAAGTTTAGAATGCGTGAACGCTTTGTGAAGTTCTTCTTAAACAAAAATAAAGCCGCTGCGGGAAGCAGCGGCTTTAAAAATCGGGAAAACCGAGTGTCGGATCAGTTGCCGATTGTCTGCAGATAAGCAATCAGGTCGGCGCGCTCTTGCGGCTTTTTCAGGCCGGCAAAGCTCATGGAAGTGCCCGAGATATACGCGCTTGGGCGCTCCAGGAAGGCATCCAGCGCTTCGGGTGTCCAGTTTCCGCCATGGGCCTGCATGGCAGCCGAGTAGCCTGTGAATCCGTTTGCCGAGGCGACCGGGCGGTCAACTACACCGTACAGGTAGGGGCCGGTGCCGTTCGCGCCGTCTTCCAGCTTGTGACATGCGGTGCACTTGCGGAAAACTCTGGCGCCTTTTTCGGGGTCAGCGGCGGCCAGCATATCTTCGAAAACCACCTCTTCGCCGTCAGCGCTTTCACCCGCGCTTTCGGTTTCGATGATATATGCGGCTGTCTCGCCATGCCCATCGGCGTGGTAAAGAGCTTCGGCACCCCATTTGGCCAGAAGCAGCACCAGAAAGGTGCCAAACAGGCCTGCGGCGGCCTTGGTAACTGTCATCGTGTCGAACATTGATCGCGAGTCCATTTCAGCTGTCTGCGGGGTGTCTAAGGCTTCCCCTAGCAAGAGGCAAGGTATAGACACCGCGACTAAACGCCCAATTCAAGAACTTGTTGCACGGAATCGACCAAATGACCAAACGTATCGCATTTCAGGGAGAACCCGGCGCCTATAGTCACGAGGCCTGCCGCAATGCCCGCCCCGACATGGAGGCCCTGCCCTGCCGCACATTCGAGGATGTGATCGAATCGGTCCGATCGGGTGAAGCTGATCTGGCGATGCTGCCGGTGGAAAACACGACCTATGGCCGCGTCGCCGATATACACCGTCTGCTGCCCCATAGCGGCCTGCACATCATTGACGAGGCATTTGTCCGGGTTCACATCAATCTACTGACCGTTCCGGGCGCCAAGCTTGAAGATATTATCGAGGCGCACTCTCATCTGGTTTTGCTGCCGCAATGTGCAGAGTTCCTGAAGAAGCACGGAATCAAAGGCCGTGTCAGCCCGGACAATGCCCGCGCCGCCCGCGAAGTTTCAGAGCAGGGCGATCTGCATTCGGCGGCGCTGGCCAGTGAACTGGCTAGCGAAATTTACGGCCTGAACGTCATGGCCCGACACATTGAAGATCGCGACAACAACACCACCCGGTTTCTGGTCATGTCGCGTCAGGCGGATATGTCCCGGCGTGGCGAACACGGCATGATCACCAGCTTTGTCTTTCAGGTGCGCAATATTCCTGCGGCGCTGTACAAGGCGATGGGCGGATTCGCGACCAATGGCATCAACATGACCAAGCTGGAAAGTTACATGGTGGATGGATCATTCACCGCCACGCAATTCTACGCAGACATCGTCGGGCACCCGGAAGACCGGAATGTAAAACTGGCGATGGAAGAACTGGAGCACTTTACCACCAACGTCGAGATTCTGGGCGTCTACCCGGCTGCCCAGCCGCGCGGCTAGCAGCTTTTTCCAGCGGCGCCTGCCAAATCCGGTCAGATGCCATGCTGATGTCGTTCTTCCATCTCTCTGGCGAATTCGCTTAGGCGCGCCTGAAACCGACGCCGGAACCGGTTTTGACCCAGCCGGAGGGATTGCAGGAAAAGCCGGGCAGGCAGCGACTTGGCCGCGAGTGACATGTCCACTTCCAGCCGTGTGCGGCGCTGCGACAAGGCCATAAACTCGACGGTCGTCGTGCCGTTCAGTCCTTTTCCCGTCGCCTCGAACCGCATCTGTGATGGCGGATCGCATTCGGCCATCACAATCTCGACCTGCCGCGGTTTGCCACGCAGCCTGAATTCCGTTGTCCAGGTTGTTCCGGGGACCACGCCCATATGGCCGGTCAGGCGCCGCACTTCGATTCCCCGGCGCATCGCCATTCGTTCAAAACGCTCAAAATCAGTGACCATCTCGAACACGGCGTTGATCGGGGCTTGGATATCTTCACGCGCAGTGAATTGCATTTCAGTTCGCGGCTCTCTTACTTGTCAGCCCAGTATTTTGTCAGTCCAGCGTGTCCGCAAGCCAGTTTTGCAAAAGGAAATGCGCAATGGCACCTTTACGCGCAGGCAGAAGGTTTGGGTGTTCGCCCGCGAAGGCCTGCATCATCTCTGACTTGCTGACCCACATCGCGTCTTCAATCTCAACCGGATCAATTTTGATCTCTTTGGACAGCGCCTCACCCGCGCAGCCAAACATCAGCGACGCGGGAAAGGGCCAAGGCTGGCTGGACAGGTAAGAGACCCGGCCAACAGGCACGCCCGCCTCTTCCATGACCTCGCGCCTGACGGCGGCTTCCAGTGTCTCACCCGGTTCGACAAACCCGGCAAGCAGCGAATACATCCCCTCGGGCCAGCCCGGTGATCGACCGACCAGAACCGTTTCTCCGTGTGTGATCAGCATGATGACAACCGGATCTGTGCGTGGAAAATGGTGCCCACCGCAACTGGGGCAGCTACGCTGCCATCCGGCCTGCGTCATTTCGCTGGCCGCGCCGCACCGGGCACAAAACCGATGCGTTTCGTGCCAGCCAATCACAGCCTTGGCCGAGGCCGCCAATTCTGCGTCACGCGGGGACAGGCGGGTCATAATGCGGCGCAGTTCGGCAAAGACGAACCCATTGGGCAGACCGGGATGCTGCTGCTCGGACCTGTCAAAGAAACCGCCGACCTGCGAGATATCCAGATCATCGGCGGCCCAGTTCGAAATATCGACGGCAAACACGGGCGCGTCGTCGGACAAGCCCAAAAATATCGGCTCATCCGTGATACCGCCGGGTCCGTTGTTCACCAGTTGATGCGTCATTGGGATGAAACCCAGTCGGTCCAGCGCCTCCCCCTGAACCAACAGCTTGCCACGCCACAGCAAAATGCACCGTGCCTCGGGATTCGCGCGCGCCAACGCGATCTCATCTGCGTCTGCGCGAATATGCGCCGCACGATCCAGGCCAGAGCCACCAAACGTCACATGTTCCGCGTTTTTCATTGCAGTTCCTTCGGATTTTCCGCACAGGGCTGCCATGGCAGCCACGACGTTGCAATGGCTTTTCAGCTTCTTATGAAAAAGTTCCTGCGCCGCTGAAAAGCCTTAGCCTGACCTTGAAATTTGCACCTGATACGCTTTTTGTTGAAATTGATTAATAAAAAACTGCCAAAAGTAGAGTAGTGAAACCTCCCTCTTCCTTAATGACAGCGCAGATCCGGATATTGGCGACAACCGATCTGCACATGAATTTGACCGGATTCGACTATTATGCGGACACTCCTGACCCTTCGATCGGCCTGAGCAGAACCGCAAGTCTGATCAAAGCGGCCCGAACGCAGGCCCAGTCTCAAGGGCGCCTTGTCTTGCTGTTCGACAATGGTGACGCCCTTCAAGGTGCGCCCATTGGTGAATGGGCCGTGGCGCAGACCGACAGCCGTCACATCCTGATGCAAGCCTTTGATGACCTTGGTTATGACGCCGTTGGGTTGGGAAACCATGACTTTGGGTTCGGGCTTGAGGTACTGGACCGCATAGTCGCCCAAGCCACGTGCCCGGTCATTTGCAGCAATGCCACCAGAGCCGACCGCCCGGCAAGCTGGCAGGCGCATACGATTCTTGACCGGAACATCAAAATGCAGGGGCAAGATCTGGTTTTGAAAATCGGTGTGTTCTCTGTCCTCCCACCGCAGACAGCCAAGTGGGAAGCGCACCGCCTGCAAGGTGCCGTTTCGGTAGAGGACATCCTGACGTGCGCCCATCGAAAAACGCGGGAATTGCGATCCGGGGGATGCGATCTGATTGTGGCACTTGCCCATACAGGGCTTGGCGCCGCTGCACCCGCGCCCAATCTTGAGAATGCGGCTATCCCCCTGGCAGCGGTGCCCGGAATTGATGCGATCATTGCTGGGCATTCCCACTTGACCCTGCCCGGCTCTGCTCATCAGAGTCTGGAGCATGTCGACCCACAACACGGTCTTGTTCACGGAAAACCGGTTGTGATGCCGGGCGCGGCCGGTTCGCATCTGGGCATCATTGACCTGACGTTGCACCAAAAAGACGCGGGCGGGTGGTCGATTGGGGACCAACATGTGGAACTGCATTCTGTTTCACCAGCGACGCCCGCGGCCCCGACGGAAGAGGACGCTGATCTGAAGCGTCTGTTCGCACAAGCACATAAAGAGACACGGTTGCACTCGGCCAAGCCTGTCGGCGAAACGCGTCAAAATTTGCACAGTTATTTCAGCTTCTGTGCGCCGGACAGGGGGCTTGCGCTGGTCGCGGCAGCGCAAGCCGCCGCGTTGCGCCCCTTCCTAAAAGGAACAACGCACGAGGGCCTACCGGTTCTGTCAGCCGTATCGCCCTCGAAATTCGGAGGGCGCGCAGGGCCACGATCCTTTACCGACGTTCCGGCGGGTCAAATCCGGCTTCGCCATGTCAACGACCTGAACATCTTTCCAAACGAAATGCAGGCCGTCGTGGTTTCGGGCGCGCAGATTAGAGACTGGCTTGAGATGTCGGCTGGCGTGCTCAATCAAATGCACGCAAGTCAACAAATCGACCTGCGGAATTCCGCGCGCGCCGGTTACAATTTTGATATCCTGCACGGCCTTAGCTACCAGATCGACCTTGGTATGCCCGCGCGGTTCGACGCGGGCGGCAATTTGACGAATTCATCGCATAACCGCGTCAAGAATATTCGCCTTGCCGAGCACCCTATCGACGATCAGCAATCCTTTGTTGTTGCCCTCAACAACTACCGGGCCAGCGGAGGTGGGCATTTCCCCTTCGTAGACACCGCAAGGCAGATTCCGTTACCAGTTTTGTCGATCCAATGCATTGTTCGGGATTATGTCGCGGGCCGCCTTCCCGCGGATCCGTTGGCGGATGCGCCGCGGCCATTCACACTCAGACCGCTATCCGGGGCGTTTGCGATTCTCAGAACCAGTCCCAAGGCGCAGCACCATTTAGCTGAATTGCAGACGTATAACCCGTCAGTCATTGGGCGCGATGACGATGGTTTTTTACTAATCCGGCTTACGCTGTGACGGGTTGTCATCCGCAAACGAAATGCATATATCCACCCCTGAGAGGTTGGCGCGGGCGAGCGCCTCGCCAACCTGGTCAGGTCCGGAAGGAAGCAGCCACAACGAGCCCCGCTTGGGTCGATGTCCAACCTCTCACTTCCCCCCACATGCTTAAGGCTATTCCGCGATCCGGCATGAACAAGCCCGCCGCCCTATCGGGAAGACAACCCTGCGTCTAAAGCGGTGACAAAGCCCGCTTGACTCGGACCGATTTCACCGGATAGCGCTGACTTGATGGTTCTCGACCCGGCTTACCGGGAAGGGATGAAAAGGGAACACGGTGCGGTCCTGCCCCGGCGATGCCGAAACGGACCAATGCCGCGACTGCCCCCGCAACTGTAAGCGGTGAGCAATGCCGAGACACCACTGGCCCAACGGCTGGGAAGGTTGGCAAAGCGATGACTCGCAAGTCAGGAGACCTGCCATCTGACTGAAACCGAAACTCGGGCGGGGTGTCCGGGCAGGTCAAAGCCGCACAAAGCGACCTGACCCACGCCCCCCGTCCTTCGCGCGGAGGGCGCACAATGATCTGGAAGACAAAAACGCACGAGTTTTCTGCAACGATTTGTCAGAAAACCGGCAAACCCTGTCCGGCCTTGGCAAGGATGGCACGTGCCATGGCGGACGCGATGGCGACAGCGCAGCCTGTCACAACCAAAGAGTTCGAGGTCGAAGGCAGTGGAGAGCTTTCGCATTGCGCAGAAGGGTGCACAGCACGGTTTCGCGCCCATTCAGATCTGATCAGGGTTTATTGTGGTACGCCCCCGGATACACCGACGACAAAGCTGGACGATTACGCCGACATGATGTTCGGGACCAGCCTGTCGGCCATGCCAACCGGAACGCTGTCCGATATGCCCTGCGCAATGCTCGAGGTTACAACCTTGGGACTGCGTCCCGCGGCTGGTGACCCACAACCAGCCATGGCGTGACGTCAAAGCCCGGTTGATGCCGGTGCCGTGGCCCAAGCCATCTGCGCGTCGGTTTCGACGGCGCACGGCCGGACCGCGCGCAACCGGCGCAGCGCCTTATCCGGGGCTTCACCGCCTTCGACCAGCAAGCGCAACACAATCATGCCGGACCGCCCGCATCCGCCCCGGCAATGAACCAAGACCCGTCCACCCGCAGACAGGACGCGGTGTGCATCGGTGCTGGCGTTTGGCCAATCACACCTTACGTTCGATGACGGTGCGCCAAAATCCTGCACCGGAAGATGAACCCAAGTGATTGCGCGGCTCTGCAGGTCGCGCCCGAGATGGTGCGCTCCTACGGCCTCCAACTCATTGGAAGTGGTCATCGAAATGACCATTGCCGGCCGCCATTGCATGATCCGCTCAAGATCCCCGGCAAAGTCGCCGTGCCGACCTGGCATTTGCGCCAAGCCCAACAGACCGGACCGAACCGGCATTGAGTAAATTTCAAACCTGTCCAAGGTGCGCACTCTGCCAGAAGGAAATGGCTGGGCAAGCCGATACACGCCCACCCGAACCTGTATCCAATGTGCCGCAGTAATCCAAATCGAATTTCATCGCTCCCTGCGGTGGACGTGAGCGGCAGGGGTCACTACGCTGCAAAGCTGATACGAATCCGACAGAGCAGACATGACCGAAACACCAAGCCCCGCCTATCAGGTGCTCGCCCGCAAATACCGTCCTGAAACTTTTGCCGACCTCGTGGGCCAGGACGCCATGGTACGTACCCTGAAAAACGCGTTCGAGGCCGACCGGATAGCGCAGGCCTTTGTCATGACCGGCATTCGCGGTACCGGCAAAACCACCACCGCGCGGATCATTGCCAAGGGCATGAACTGCATCGGACCAGACGGTGAAGGCAAAGCGACAATCGAACCCTGCGGCCAGTGCGAACACTGCGTGGCCATCATGGAGGGCCGCCATGTCGACGTAATGGAGATGGACGCCGCAAGCCGCACCGGTGTGAACGACATTCGCGAGATCATCGAAAGCGTCCGCTATCGTGCCGCCAGTGCGCGCTACAAGATATACATCATCGACGAAGTTCACATGCTGTCGAACAGCGCGTTCAACGCTTTGCTCAAAACCCTTGAAGAACCGCCTGAGCATGTGAAGTTCATCTTTGCCACAACCGAAATCCGAAAGGTTCCGGTGACGGTCCTGTCGCGGTGTCAACGCTTCGACCTGCGCCGGATCGAACCCGAGGACATGATCGGCCTGCTGAAAAAAATCGCAACTGCCGAGAACGCTCAGATTGCCGAGGACGCCTTGGCGCTGATCACTCGTGCGGCGGAAGGTTCGGCCCGGGATGCGACCTCGCTGCTGGATCAAGCCATTTCGCATGGTGCCGGGGAAACCAGCGCGGATCAGGTGCGGGCCATGCTGGGGTTGGCTGATCGCGGGCGGGTGCTGGACCTGATGGACATGATCCTGCGCGGCGATACCGCCGGAGCGTTGACGGAGCTTGGCGGTCAATATGCCGAAGGTGCCGACCCGCTGGCCGTACTGCGCGATCTGGCCGAGATCACGCATTGGGTCTCGGTGGTCAAGATTACGCCGGACGCAGCCGAAGATCCGACAGTCTCGCCTGACGAACGCGCCCGGGGCGTCCAGATGGCCGAGGCCCTTCCCATGCGCATTCTGACCCGGATGTGGCAGATGTTGCTGAAAGCACTCGAAGAAGTTTCGGCAGCGCCCAATGCCATGATGTCCGCAGAAATGGCTATCATCCGGCTGACCCATGTCGCCGACCTGCCCACCCCGGAAGAGCTGATCAGACGTCTTCAGGACGCCCCGCCCCCTGCCCCGAACGGCGGGCCCGGCGGTGGAATGTCAGCGCCTACTCAGGGCACCGTTCAGGCACATGCGCCAGCGGCACAATCCTACGCGGCGCCAGCGGGTGGTGGCGCGGGCGCACCCAGCGCGGCTTTGGCGCGGGAAACACAGACCGCTCTGGCCCGGTATCCGACATTAGAACATGTGGTTGAACTGATCCGCACAAACCGGGATGTGAAACTGCTGGTAGAGGTTGAAAACGGCGTGCGTCTGGTTTCGTACCAGCCGGGGCGGATCGAATTTACTCCGGCCGACAACGCTCCGACGGATTTGGCGCAACGACTGGGGTCAGCGTTGCAACGCTGGACCGGAAATCGTTGGGCGGTATCGGTCGTATCGGACGGCGACATGGCGACAATTGCCGAAGTCAGGGACGCGGCAGACCTCGCCCTGCGCGCTGAGGCCGAGCAGCATCCGCTGGTTCAGGCGGTGCTGAAACAATTCCCCAAGGCTCGGATCAAAAGGATCGAAACGCCCGCGGAACGCGCCGCAAAGGTCGAAACCGAAGCCTTGCCCGAAGTCGAAGACGAATGGGACCCGTTCGAAGAGGACTGAACCCTTCGCGAAAAACACCCGAAATACTCCCGCGCCCGCCACGGACCATCGGCTGACGCCGACAGCCCTGAGCGGACTTGGGCCCGGCAGCGTGGGCAAGGCCCGCGCTGCCGGGCCCAACGGGAGGAAAGGTCTTGCCAAAGACCTTGACGACAGGCGGGAGCCCCACGGCCCTTGTGCCGCGCGGGTGCCGCCCGTATTTAGGCTTCAAACGGACTTACAGGAGAAACACGATGCTCAAAGGACTCGGCGGTCTGGGCGACATGGCCAAGATGATGAAATCCGCACAGGATTTGCAGACCAAGATGACCGACATGCAGGAAGAACTGAACACCATCATGGTTGTCGGCGAATCTGGTGCCGGGCTGGTCAAGGCCACCGCCACTGCAAAAGGCGAGCTGAAAGGTCTGGACATCGACCCGTCGATCTTCAATGGCGACGACAAGGAAGTGGTCGAGGACCTGATCCTTGCTGCCATCAAGGACGCACAGACCAAAGCCGCAGAGCGGTCGCAGGAAGAAATGGCAAAGCTCACCGAAAGCATGGGCCTACCCGCAGACATCAAGCTGCCGTTCTGATAGACACTCCTGACGAAACACAGGCCGGGCGCGCATGCCCGGCCCATTTGCAGGAGCGCGCTCAGTGAGTTCGAACAGCGACATCGACAACCTGATCGACCTGTTGGCCAAGCTGCCGGGTCTGGGTCCGCGCTCGGCCCGCCGCGCAGTGCTGCACCTGATCCGCAAGCGTGCCCTGCTGCTGACGCCCCTGTCAGACGCCATGCAACAGGTCGCCATCACCGCCCGCGAATGCCTGAACTGTGGCAACGTCGGCACCACCGATATCTGCGATATCTGCGACAGCGAGGCCCGCGCGACTGGTGAGCTTTGCGTGGTCGAAGACGTCGCCGACCTTTGGGCGATGGAGCGCGCGGGCGTGTTTAAAGGCCGCTATCACGTTCTGGGCGGCACATTGTCGGCACTGGACGGCGTCGGCCCGGACGAGCTGCGCATTCCGCGCCTCAAGGACCGGGTGGTCGCCGAAGGAGTTACCGAGGTTATCCTCGCCTTGAACGCCACCGTTGATGGCCAGACCACGGCGCATTACATCGCCGATCAGCTAGAGGGGCAGGTCCGCCTGACCTCTCTGGCGCAGGGCGTGCCGATTGGCGGAGAGCTGGATTATCTGGATGACGGGACGATTACAGCGGCGCTGCGTGCGCGGAAAGAACTTTGATCTTATCAAAAGTTCCGGGTGACAAATGCTCCGGCTAGTCTCTTGTGATTCCACATTGTACCACCCATTCGTGCGGCAAAACATTGACTGCGATGTTGTTTGGCAGTTGGTAAAACGACATGGTTCGGTAGCTCCAAGCATAAGGAACGCAGTCCTTAAGCGCAGCCGCATGCAAATAGAACTGAAACTCTCTTGGCGCATTTCGAAGCGTCTGAAAGAATGAGTTTCTGAACTCCGCATCCGCATCAAAAACATTGATCGATCTAGCGCGCAGGACGCTTGCATAAGATCCGACAAAGACGCTTGATAGGCTCATGGCCAAGACAATGAACACCGGCAGAGTGATATGGGCTTCGAAATTTAACCTGCTAAAGAACGCACTGACCAATAAACCCAAAAAACCGCCGAAGAACACGAGAATCGGCCAAAAAGGGGCGCCCAATCGATCGCTCCAAAATGTTACAAATGCAATTGGCTGAAGAACATTTCCGAACAAGATAAGCGCCGTTGCAGCGTATGCAAAAACACTGCAAAAAAAGGCGAGCAGTAGTTTCATTGCTCCAAATTACCCTATTCCACACAAAGAAATTATGTCTTTGTAATTCAATAAAAAGTCACTAACCTCAACTGTGCCACGTTAACTGTAGAGTTGTTTAGTGACCCGCCTTCTCGCCCTCACCCTCGCCGCCTTAACAGCAACCGCCGCCTGGTCGCAGGAACTCGTCGACAAAGGCTTTGCGGAGGGTTGGAACATCATGATGGACCCTGCGCTTGGCAACGGGTGCTTGATTCAGACGGTGTATGAGGATCTGTCGGTGGTTCGGATTGGTTACGACGCGCTGAACAATCGCGGGTATTTTACGGTTTTCAACAAGGCGTGGGGCGACATCGAACAGGGCCAAAGCTATCCCATCCGGTTCGAACTGGATGGCAAAAGTTTTGATGCCACGGCCACGGGGTTCAAATTGGACCGCGTGCCGGGTGCGACCGTGTTTTTCACCGACCGGAACTTTGTGAATGCGATCGCTCAGAACCGCACGATGACCGTTTACAATCCGGCAGGGGAAACTGTCATGGCCATAGACCTGAAGGGCACGGCCAAGGCGCTGGAATACGCGCGCGACTGTCAGAACAAGAAACTCTAGCGAATCGGATCGAACAGGGCGTCCTTGGCTGCACAATCGCGGATCACGTCCTGGCCGCAGGGAACGGGTTTAAGATCGCGCGACAGGCACAAACGGACTTCTTCAATGTAGCCTTGTTTGCAGGTGATGGTGATCATGTCCGGTGTTAGTCCCGGATTAGCTTTCAGAAACGCCTCCTCAACCACCGAAGCCGGCAGTTTGACGGCCTCTTCCAGCTTGCGAAAGACCTCGGGCCGCGCGACTTGCTGATATGCTTGGCGCGACAGCGCGAAATAGTCCGGCGCGGACAGGCCCGAGCAGGTTCCGTGTTTCTTCCACTGGTGCCACGCCAAACCGGACGTGCCCTGAATATCCGCCATTTCCCGCGTCATACGACGGGTGGGTGGCGCCACGGCGGTTCGGCAATAGGACGGCCAGCCCTGATGAAACTGAGGCCACAACCCGTGCAGGATCCAACCATGATCGTGACGCGCATCGCATTGATCCGAGCTACGCGCATCCCCTTCACGCGCGCACCAGTTGGGCGACCAACTGAGGGACAGAACATAATAGTCGAATTCCCCTGCCTTTTCGCCCTCGGCCAGCGCCGTCGCCGCACTCAGAACGCATAATAACAGCCCCAGAATCCCTTGGCGCATTCGCCTCTTCCCTTCTTGACCTTGCGCGACTATATACGGGCCAAGTTCCCCGACAACGGAAACCTGCCCCAAGACCACGGGGCCGCCGAATTCCGGCGACGGGACAGATGTATTTAAAGGAGACGGGCTGATGGCAAAACCGCTTATGGCCAAGGCAACAGCCGTATGGCTGGTGGACAACACCACGATCAGCTTCAAGCAGATCGCGGATTTCGTAGGTATGCACGAGCTTGAGGTGCAGGGCATCGCCGACGGCGACGTGGCCGCTGGCGTCAAAGGCTTTGACCCCATCGCCAATAACCAACTAACCCAGGACGAGATCGACGCCGCGCAGAACAACCCGCTGCACAAGCTCAAGCTTAAGTTCAACGCTGCTGCGGCAGGCGAGGAAAAGCGCCGTGGCCCGCGTTACACCCCGCTGTCCAAGCGTCAGGACCGTCCGAACTCGATCCTTTGGCTGGTCAAGTTCCACCCTGAACTGAGCGACGGCCAGATCGCCAAGCTGGTCGGCACCACCAAGCCCACCATCCAGTCGATCCGCGAGCGCACCCACTGGAACATCGCCAACATGCAACCCATCGACCCGGTTGCCCTGGGCCTGTGCAAACAGTCCGAACTGGATGCGATCGTGCAGAAGGCGGCCGCCAAGAAAGCCGCCGAAGGTGGCGTCATGAGCGATGACGAACGCCGCAAGCTGGTTTCGACCGAGCAGTCGCTGGAAATGGACGCCGCGCCAAAAATCCCGACCGCCATCGAGGGCCTCGAGACATTCTCGCTGTCTGACGAGCCGGTCGAAGAAAAAGACGACGAACCGGTCATCGACGCGGATAGCTTCTTCAACCTGCCCAAAGGCGGGGCCGAGGATGAAGACGAAGACGATCTGCGCCCCTAATCTACAGACAGCCCCTGCCTGAACAGGCCGGGGCTTTTTTGACGGTACCCCCATGCTGAATGTCTTGTCTGCCCTATTTGGTCCACACCGTGCCGTGTCGATCTATGCTTTTATGAAAACCAAGGGTCTGGCTGTGCTCGGAGGTGTCGGAGTCGTTGCCGTTGCAGCGGCCCTATTGCTTCTCAACGATGACGGGCGCCACGAACACGAAGCATTCATGACGGTTCCGGTCCTGTCTGCCACGCCGATCAACGGAGATCTCAAGAATGGGGTCATTGCCTCGGTACGGTTGCCGGACGGGTCTGCAACGTCGATCTCGTCGACAGAATCACCGATTTCCCAGACCGTTGGCGACAGCGCCTGCATAGAAAAACGCGTGTATGTCGAAAGTGGTGAACCGCGATACCGCTTCAAGCTGCCACGCTACTGCGACGCAAGCTGATCACGCGAAACCGTCCGGTGAGAAAACACCGGGCGGTTTTTCCTTTTACGCGTCTGGGGTTCAGCTTGGCACCCAAATCGCACTAAACCATCTGAAAGATGATCCCTGCGACAATGGCGCCGGTTATGCCCAGCCCCAGATAGGTCGCAAACACCTTCGGCTTGACCAGCGACCAGACGGCTGCCATGGCCGGGATCGAACTGACCGCACCTGCAACCATGAAGGACATGGCGGCACCGACGCTCATCCCTTGTTCAGTCAGACCGGCCAGCAGCGGCGGTGCGACGTATGAGTTCAGGTAGGCCGGCATTCCAACCAGGGCTGCGATAACGATGGGCACGACACCCTCACCACCAACCACGCGGGCAATCAGATCGGCGGGCACATAGCTGACCAGCAGCGCCTCAAGGACATAGGCAAGGGCCAGCCATTTCAGCAAGAACAGACCGTTGTGAACAAACTCGGTGCGAAAGCGCTGACGACGCTCGGGCTGCTGCCAGAACCGCCAGACGGGTTTGTCGTCTTGCTTTGGGCCGCACCCGCAGCATCCAGCGGGTTTGTATTCCCGGAGCGGTTGCGCGAATGCGCCGCTGCGCATCAGACCGCGCACGACAAAACCACCGAACAATCCCAAGGCAACGGCGGCTACGGCTTTACCGATCGCGAACGGCCAGCCCAACGCACCTGCGGTGATCAGCAATGTGGGCGGGTCGATCAAAGGCGAGCTGAGCCAGAACGCCATCACCGCCGACAAGGGCGCACCCAGCGCCAGCAGACCGGCGATAAACGGGATCACCTCGCAGGAACAAAATGGTGCCAACCCACCAAACAGAGCGGCGAGGAAAATCATCCGTGTCTCGCGCCCCTCAAAGGCGCGCGCGACCATGACTTCGGCCCCTGTCGCCTTCAGGTAAGACAGAAGCAGGACGGCAAACAAGATATATTGACCGGTGTGGGCAAGGGCCTTGCCTGCGAATGTGACAACCTCTGCCCAGTTTCCGGGGTCCAGAACCGCCACGGCAATCAAGATCGCAACGATCACAGCCCAAGGCGTTTTAATCACGTCCAGCGCGGCTTTTCCCGAAATCTTCGGGTTCTGTGTCAGTTCAGCCATCGTTCGCGGCCTTTCCTTCTTCGTCCACGCAGCACTCGGACAGGATGAACTGCGCCAGGTTTCGCAACTCGTCATAGCTGGCGCGGTTGATCGTGGTGCGCCCGATCTTTTCCTGCTGCACCACACGTCCGGCTGCCAGAAACCGCAGGTGATGGGCCAGCGTAGAAGGCGCGATACCCGTGCGTTCCTGTATTTCCCCTACGGTCAGCCCGGCTTCACCTGCACGGACCAGAGTTTTCAGAACCTTCAACCGGGCCTCGGACCCCATGGCCGAAAATCCCGCAGCGGCGGTTTCCCACATTTCGTGCGCTCAATTAAACTAGATTTCTAGTTATTTAGGCGGGTCGATTTCTGGTGTCAATGAAAATGATCAAAAACCAGTAAGTCCAGATTGCTCACCCTATAAGTCCACCCTATAAAGCCCTATGGGCATTTCGGTCGACACTTTCTTTCTGGAACTCAACGGTCAGGGCACGCTGCAGGCACAGATCCAGCAGATGATTGCCGAGGGTATCCTGTCGGGCCGTTTCCACGTGGGTGAGAAACTGCCGTCATCCCGCAAACTGGCCGCACATCTGGGGGTCAGCCGGATCACGGTAACGCTGGCCTATACGGAGTTGCTGGCCAATGACTACCTCACCTCCAAAGGGCGGTCGGGGTATTATGTGTCGGAAAATGCGCCGGTGCCGCCGAAATACACGCCCACTCCGCGCGGAAATGAAACGGTCGATTGGAACACGGCGCTGGCCCGGCGTTTTTCGGACGGGGATACCCTGACCAAACCCGCAGATTGGCGCGATTACCGCTATCCGTTCATCTATGGTCAGGCCGACCGGTCGCTGTTTGACCACGCCAACTGGCGGCTTTGCGCGGTCAGGGCGCTGGGACATAAGGATTTCGATTCCCTGACCGGGGATTACGTGGATCAGGACGACCCCCTGCTGGTCGAGTTCATCGCCCGCCACACCCTGCCCCGCCGCGGCATCGCAGCCCGACCCGAAGAGATTCTGATTACAATGGGCGCGCAAAACGCGCTTTGGCTAGCCTCGCGCATTCTGTTGAACCGCAACCGGACGGCGGTGATCGAAGACCCGTGCTACTATGCCCTTCGCGACCTGCTGAACCATTCCGATTGCAAAGTGGCCCCGGTCGCCGTGGACCGCGACGGCTTGCCACCCGAGGCATTGCCCGACCAGACCGATGTGATTTTTACCACCCCCAGCCACCAAAGCCCGACCACCGCGACCATGCCTGTGGACCGGCGCACCGCTCTGCTGGCCCATGCCCGCGAATTGGACGCGATGGTGGTCGAGGATGACTATGAATTCGAGATGGCCTTTCTGGGTGCGCCCTCGCCCGCGCTCAAGTCGATGGACCGGGACGGGAGGGTGATCTATGTGGGCAGCTTCTCGAAATCGCTCTTTCCCGGCTTGCGCCTTGGCTACATGGTAGGGTCCGAGCCATTTATCCGCGAGGCCCGCGCCCTGCGATCACTGGTCTTGCGCCACCCGCCAGGACATATCCAGCGCACGGCCGCCTATTTCCTGTCGCTTGGCCACTATGACGCGCAGATCAGGCGGATGTCCAAGGCGCTGGCCCAACGGCGCACGGCGCTAGATCAGGCCGTCGAACAGAATGGCCTGACTGTCGCCGGGCGCGGCGTTCTGGGCGGTTCATCAATCTGGATGTCGGCACCGGATCATGTGGACACAACCCGGCTGGCTAAGGCCCTGCAAGGCCAAAGCGTCCACATCGAACCCGGCGCGCCATTCTTTTCCGAACCCGACCGGCCCCGGAATTTCTACCGTCTGGGATATTCCTCAATCGCGCCGGATCGCATCGCACCGGGCGTAAAACGCATCGCCGAGGTGATCCGCGACTATTAGCGGAAGTACTGGACCTATTCCGCTGCGCATTCTGGCCCTAACGTCACTCTTCCCCATCCGTCAAAACCATATCTAAAGGCGGGGCGAAAGACCCAGCCATTCCACATATGCGCGGAGATCATTCAGATGAAAATGACCACGGAAGAGGCCTTTGTTAAGGTTCTGCAAATGCACGGAATCGAACATGCGTTCGGGATTATCGGCTCGGCCATGATGCCAATCTCGGACCTGTTCCCTAAGGCGGGGATCATGTTCTGGGACTGCGCGCATGAAGGCAGCGCCGGAATGATGGCCGACGGCTATACCCGCGCCACCGGCAAGATGTCGATGATGATCGCGCAGAACGGGCCCGGCATCACCAACTTTGTCACCGCTGTTAAAACCGCCTATTGGAACCACACCCCGCTGCTGCTGGTCACCCCGCAGGCCGCGAACAAGACCATCGGTCAGGGTGGTTTTCAGGAAGTCGAGCAGATGAAACTGTTCGAAGACATGGTCGCCTATCAGGAAGAGGTCCGCGACCCGTCCCGCGTGTGCGAGGTTCTGAACCGCGTGATCATGCAGGCCAAACGCGCCAGTGCGCCTGCGCAGTTGAACATCCCGCGCGATATGTGGACTCAGGTCATCGACGTCGACCTACCCGCAGTTGTTGAGTTCGAGCGCCCTTCGGGCGGCGAAAGCGCCGTGGCGCAGGCGGCCGATCTGCTGTCGAATGCCAAGAACCCGGTGATCCTGAACGGCGCGGGCGTGGTTCTGTCCGAAGGCGGGATCGAGGCGTCTAAAGATCTGGCCGAGCGTCTGGATGCGCCGGTCTGCGTTGGCTATCAGCACAACGATGCCTTCCCCGGTTCGCACCCGCTGTTTGCCGGGCCGCTGGGCTATAACGGCTCAAAAGCGGGGATGGAATTGATCAGCGAGGCTGATGTGGTTTTGTGCCTCGGCACCCGCCTGAACCCGTTCTCGACCCTGCCCGGCTATGGCATGGAATACTGGCCGACGGACGCCAAGATCATTCAGGTCGACATCAACGCCGACCGGATCGGCCTGACCAAGACGGTTTCGGTGGGCATCATCGGTGACGCGGCCAAGGTGGCCAAGGGCATTCTAGCGCAGCTAAGCGATACTGCAGGCGATGCAGGGCGGATTGAACGCAAGTCGCGCATCGCCCAGAAAAAATCCGCATGGGCGCAGCAACTCTCCAGCATGGACCACGAAGATGACGATCCGGGCACCACATGGAACCAGCGCGCCCGCGCCGCCAAGCCCGACTGGATGAGCCCCCGCATGGCGTGGCGCGCGATTCAGTCCGCCCTGCCGAAAGAGGCGATCATCTCGTCCGATATCGGCAACAACTGCGCCATCGGCAATGCCTACCCATCCTTCGAGGATGGTCGCAAGTATCTGGCGCCCGGCCTGTTCGGCCCGTGTGGCTATGGCCTGCCGTCGGTTGTGGGCGCCAAGATCGGCAACCCGGACGTGCCGGTTGTCGGGTTCTCGGGCGACGGAGCCTTTGGTATCGCGGTCAACGAACTGACCGCCATCGGGCGCGAGGAATGGCCCGCCATCACCCAGATCGTCTTCCGCAACTATCAGTGGGGGGCCGAAAAGCGAAACTCGACCCTGTGGTTTGACGACAATTTCGTTGGCACCGAGTTGGACACCAAAGTGTCTTACGCCGGAATTGCACAAGCTTGCGGTCTGAAAGGCGTCGTGGCGCGCACGATGGACGAGCTGACGGCCGCCCTGAATCAGGCTATCGAAGACCAGAAGAACGGCATCACCACCCTGATCGAAGCCATGATCAATCAGGAACTGGGCGAACCCTTCCGCCGCGACGCGATGAAAAAGCCGGTGGCGGTTGCGGGCATCAGCGCCGATGACATGGCCCCACAGGCCGGGGCGTAACCCCCGTGAAGCCTCTGCGCGCCATTCTCGGGACGGCAAGCGCGTCGGACAAAATCATCGCCCTGTCCGAGGGCGACGATCCCCGCGTTGTCGAAGGCGCGGTGAAAGCCGTAAAAGAGAATGTCGCGCGGATCATCCTGATCGGAGACAGGGCCGAAGTTTCGGCCCTGCTTGAAACCCATGACGGGTATGATTCAGACCGGATCGACATCCACGATCCGGCCACGTCGGACCTGACGCCCGGCCTTGCGCAAGCGCTATACGAACGGCGCAAGCACAAGGGCATGACGTTGGAAAACGCGCGCCAGCAGATCACCAACCGTCTGATCTATGCCGCAATGCTGGTGCAACAGGACATCGCCGACGGCACTGTCGGCGGCGCGGTCGAGACAACCTCTGACACCGTGCGCGCCGCGTTACAGATCATCGGCACCGCGCCCGAAGCCGCGATGGTATCCAGCTTTTTCCTGATGTTGTTCTGCCAGGACCATCACGAGGTCAAAGGCGCCCGAATCTTTGCCGATTGCGGGCTGATTGTGGACCCCGACGCACAAGAGATGGCAGAGATCGCCCGCGCCTCGGCTGACTCCTACACGACCCTGACCGGCGAGGTTGCGCGGGTGGCGATGCTATCCTTTTCCACCTCAGGCAGCGCAGAACACCCTAAGGTTTCGAAAGTGGTCGAAGCGACGCAGATCGCCCGCGCCAAAGACCCAAGCCTGCTGATCGACGGAGAGCTACAGTTCGACGCCGCCTTCGTGCCTGAAATCGCCGCCGCCAAGGCCACGGACTCACCACTCAAAGGTGAAGCAAATGTCTTTGTCTTCCCCAGCCTGAACGCGGGCAATCTGGGTTATAAAATCGCGCAACGCATCGGTGGGGTCGAGGCGATCGGCCCCGTGCTGCAAGGATTGGCGAAACCCGCCAACGACCTGTCACGCGGCTGTTCATCCGAGGACATACTGCACATGATCGCCGTCACCGCCGTTCAGGCGCAACACAACGATTCCGGGACGTAAGTCGTCCTCACAAGAAAAAATGAAAACATTATTCCGATTTACCTCATTTTATGAGAAAAGTCGGATCGCAGTCTTTAAGGGGGGCGCTTTTGAACCAGCCAGTGATCGACACCTCGCCCAAGGTCTCAGACGAGGTCCGCAAGACCACCTGCTACATGTGCGCCTGCCGCTGCGGTATCAATGTCCACATGAAGGACGGCAAAGTTGCCTATATCGAGGGCAACCGCGACCACCCCGTGAACAAGGGCGTTCTGTGCGCCAAGGGCAGCGCCGGGATCATGCAGGTCAACGCGCCCTCGCGCCTTCGTAAACCGCTGCGCCGGGTCGGCCCGCGTGGCTCGGGCGAATTCCGCGAAATCGAATGGGACGAGGCGATCAGCACCGCTGTCGGCTGGCTGAACGAACTGCACGAAACCGCCCCACAGAAACTGGCCTTCTTCACCGGGCGCGACCAAAGCCAGAGCTTTACCAGTTTCTGGGCGCAGCATTTCGGCACGCCAAACTATGCGGCCCATGGCGGATTCTGCTCGGTCAACATGGCGGCGGGTGGGATCTACACCATGGGCGGCGCGTTCTGGGAATTCGGCCAACCCGACTGGGAGCACACCAAGCTGTTTATGCTATTCGGTGTGGCCGAGGATCATGACAGCAACCCGATCAAGATGGGGATCGGCAAGATCAAGGCACGCGGCGCGCGGGTGATCGGTGTGAACCCGATCCGCTCGGGCTATAACGCCGTCGCTGACGATTGGGTCGGGATCACGCCCGGCACCGATGGACTGTTTATCCTGTCGCTGATCCATGTACTGATGAAGGCAGGAAAGATCGACCTCGACTACATCAGCCGCTACACCAATGCGCCGGTTCTGGTGAACGCTGCCGAGGGCCCGGAAAAGGGCCTGTTCCTGCGCGACGCCGACGGTAAACCACTGGTGATCGACCGCGTGACAGGCGAGCCCACCGCCTTTGACAAACCCGGCGTCCGCCCGGACCTGTCGGCCACATACGACAAGGACGGCGTCACGCACCGCCCAGTTTTTCACCTGATGGCCGAGAAATACCTGTCCGACGACCACGCGCCCGAGGCCGTGGCCGAACGCTGCGGCATACCGGCCAAGCGCATCCGCGCCATCGCTGCTGAAACCGCCCGCGTCGCCTTTGACGAAGCGATCGAGCTGGACCACGAATGGACCGACTTCCGAGGGGAGAAGCACTCGAAAATGACGGGCCGCCCGGTCAGCTTCCATGCCATGCGCGGGATTTCGGCCCATGCCAACGGCTTCCAAACCTGTCGCGCGCTGCATGCCCTGCAAATCCTGCTTGGCACAGTCGAGGTTCCCGGCGGCTTCCGCTTCAAACCGCCCTACCCCAAACCGGTCGAGGCCCACCCCACCCCGCACGGCGACCGCCGCCCGGGTCGCCCGCTGGAAGGCCCCCATCTTGGCTTCCCGCGCGGCCCCGAAGACCTGCTGCTGGACGAAAACGGAAATGCCCAGCGCATCGACAAGGCGTTCACATGGGAAAACCCAATGTCGGCGCATGGGCTGATGCATATGGTGATCTCGAACGCCGCCGCCGGTGATCCTTACAAGATCGACACGCTGTTCATGTATATGGCGAACATGTCGTGGAACTCCTCCATGAACACCAAGGGCGTGATGGAGATGCTTTCGGCCAAGACCGAAGACGGCAAATACGTCATCCCCAAGATCATCTACTCGGATGCCTATTCCTCGGAAATGGTCGCCTATGCCGACCTGATCCTGCCCGACACAACTTATCTGGAACGACACGACTGCATCTCACTTCTGGACCGCCCAATCTGCGAGGCCGACGCCGCCGCCGACGCGATCCGCTGGCCCGTGATCGAACCCGACCGCGACGTACGCGGGTTCCAGTCGGTGCTCATTGAACTGGCCAACCGCATGAGCCTGCCGGGCTTCACAAACGAACACGGCACACCAAAATGGAAGGATTACGCTGACTATATCGTCAACCACGAACGCAAACCGGGCATCGGCCCGCTTGCCGGGTTCCGGGGTGAGGACGGCGACAAGGAAGGGCGTGGTGAGGTCAACCCGGACCAGTTAAACCGGTACATCGAAAACGGCGGCTTCTACGTGGCCCACATCCCCGAAGGCGCGGACTACTACAAACCGTGGAACACCGCCTATCAGGATTGGGCCGTTGACATGGGCCTCTATGACAGCCCGCAACCCTACTTGTTCCAGCTCTATTCCGAACCGATGCGCAAATTCCAACTGGCCGCCGAAGGGCATGGTGACCGCCAGCCCCCCGAGCACCTGCGCCAGCGCCTCAAAGACACGATGGACCCGCTGCCCATCTGGTACGAAACCGACCAGCAGGGCAACGAAGGCTTCACCGTCAACGCCCTAACCCAACGCCCCATGGCGATGTATCACAGCTGGGGCACCCAAAACGCATGGCTCCGCCAATTGCACGGGCGCAACCCGCTTTACGTGCCCACAAAGCTGATGCGCGAACACGATCTGCAAGACGGTGACTGGGCCAAAGTCAGTTCACCGCATGGGGAAATCACAATCCCAGTCATGGAAATGGCTGCACTGAACGAAAATACCGTGTGGACATGGAACGCCATTGGTAAGCGCAAAGGTGCCTGGGCCCTGCAAGAAGACGCCCCCGAAGCCACCAAAGGCTTCCTGCTGAACCACCTGATCCACGAACTCCTCCCACACAAAGGCGATGGAATGCGCTGGGCCAATTCCGACCCGGTTACCGGACAGGCCGCGTGGTTCGACCTGAAGGTCAAAATCGAAAAGGCCGCGCCGCCTGAGGATGCGGAAAGCCAACCGGAGTTTAGCCCGATCAAGTCGCCTGTGGGGACCGGGCCCAAAGACCTCGCTTGGAAGGTTGGCAAATGACCCGATCCGCTCTTCATCTGGCCCAAAATATCCCGGGGTCTGGGGCAGAGCCCCAGCCCGCCGTCACCCCAAACGCAGAGGCAAGGCAACCATGACCCAGCTCCCGCAATCCACCGAGCGCAAAATGGGGCTGGTGATCGATCTCGATACCTGTGTCGGGTGCCATGCCTGCGTAATATCGTGCAAAGGTTGGAACACAGAAAACTATGGCGCTCCCCTTTCGGATCAGGATGCCTATGGCAGCAATCCCTCAGGCACGTTCCTGAACCGAGTTCATTCCTACGAAGTGCAACCCAATCAAGGCCCGGCCCAACTGATCCACTTTCCAAAGTCCTGCCTGCATTGCGAGGACGCCCCATGCGTCACCGTTTGCCCAACCGGGGCCAGTTACAAGCGGGTCGAGGATGGCATCGTGCTGGTCAATGAAAGTGACTGCATCGGATGTGGGCTCTGCGCGTGGTCCTGCCCTTACGGCGCGCGTGAGATGGATATGGCGGAAGGTGTAATGAAGAAATGCACATTGTGTGTTGACCGTATTTACAATGAAAACCTGCCCGAAGTGGACCGAGTTCCATCCTGCGTTCGCACCTGCCCCGCAGGGGCACGGCATTTCGGTGATCTGGGAGACCCCGAAAGCGATGTCAGTAAATTGGTGGCCGAACGCGAAGGAATGGACCTGATGCCCGAGATGGGCACAAAACCCGTGAACAAATACCTGCCACCGCGCCCCAAAGATCAGGTGGAAGACCAGATTGATATTCTCGCGCCTCTGCTGGCTCCGGTCGCCGAAGAACCCAAGGGCTTTATCGGCTGGCTCGACAAAGCTCTGGAGAAGCTCTGATGCATCCAGCGCCTTCCGTCATCATCTTCACCACCCTGTCCGGTCTGGGTTTCGGTCTTCTCTTCTTTCTGGGTCTGGGGATGCCGGACGTCACCGGCTGGGTTGCGTTCGTCTTCTTTATTATCGCCTATGGCCTGTCTGTTGGCGGACTTATGGCGTCGACCTTCCACCTTGGGCACCCTGAACGCGCCTGGAAGGCCTTCACACAATGGAGGTCCAGTTGGCTTAGTCGTGAAGGTTGGTGCGCTGTCATCGCGCTGACCGTCATGGGCTTTTACGCGATTGGAGCGGTCTTTCTGGGACAAAAGTGGAGCGTGCTTGGGGTCATCGGGTCAGTGTTTTCGTTGGCGACTGTTTTCACGACGTCCATGATCTATACCCAACTCAAGACCATCCCTCGCTGGAACATGAAGCTGACACCGGCTCTGTTTCTGAGTTTCGGTCTGGCTGGCGGGGCTCTGCTTGCAGGTCAAACCCGGCTTGCCGTACCTTTGTTACTTATCGCCGCGACCATTCAAGCCCTTTATTGGTGGCAGGGCGACAAAGCGTTCGCCAAATCTGGAACCAACCTAGGCACGGCAACGGGTCTGGGGTCGCGCGGGGCAGTTCGGGCGTTTGAACCTCCGCATACCGGGACGAACTATCTGCTGCGCGAGTTCGTGCATGTCGTGGGACGCAAACATGCCGAGAAGCTGCGGATCCTTTCGTTTCTGTTGGCTTTCTTCGTACCAGTCGTTCTGCTGTTTTTGCCGTTCAACCACTTTTTTGCGCTGATCGCGGTGGTCTCGCATCTGGCGGGTGTCGCCGTGTCACGCTGGTTGTTTTTCGCGCAGGCCGAGCACGTGGTCGGATTGTATTACGGAAAGAGATAAAGAAGGGGGCCAGCCCCCTTCTTGGTCTTTCAGACCAATTCATCCCCCGGGATATTTTCAGCCAGATGAAGGGCGGACCCCGCCAAGGGTCAGCCGGGCTATAGGAGACCGGCGTGGACCAATGCCGCATCAATCGCAGATTTGGTATCTTCTTCCAGCTCAGTCAGAGGCGAACGGACTTCGGTGCTGCAGAGGCCGAGTTTACTGAGGGCGTATTTCGCGCCCACAAGCCCCGGTTCAACAAAGATCGCCTCGTGCAAAGGCATCAGCCGGTCCTGATATTCCAACGCCTTGGCGTAATCACCCTGAAGCGTCGCTTGCTGGAACTCGGCGCAGAGTTTCGGCGCCACGTTTGCTGTTACCGAAATGCAGCCCACGCCCCCATGCGCATTGAAGCCAAGTGCAGTTGCGTCTTCGCCTGACAATTGACAGAAATCTGCGCCGCAGGTGGCGCGCTGCTGGCTGACACGAGCCAGATCGCCGGTGGCGTCCTTAACGCCCACAATGCTCGGCAGTTCCGCCAACTCTCCCATCGTTTCAGGCGTCATGTCGACGACCGAGCGGCCCGGGATATTGTAGATGATGATCGGAATATCTGCGCAATCGTGCAGCGCCCGGAAATGTGCGATCAGTCCTTTTTGCGTCGGCTTGTTGTAATACGGGGTCACAACCAGCGCGGCGTCAGCGCCAACCTTCTGAGCGAATCGCACAAAACGGATAGCTTCGACCGTATTGTTCGATCCCGCACCCGCGATCACTGGTACGCGCCCGGCCGACGCCTTTACGACCTCTGCGACGACGGTTTCGTGTTCATCATGGCTGAGGGTGGGGCTTTCGCCGGTGGTGCCAACGGGAACCAGACCGGTTGACCCTTCGTGAATTTGCCATTCGACCAACCGTTTGAGCGTATCCAGGTCCAACTCGCCGTTAGTGAACGGGGTGACCAGGGCTGGCATCGAGCCTTTGAACATGACACGCTCCTCAGAGTGCAGTTGGCAATTATTGTGCCGCCAGCGATCACAATCTGAGTGATGTGAGTTGATCCCGGCGGCGCAAGGTTTATCCTGAATGGCTCTATCCTTGGTTGGTTAGGAAATGCAAGGCATGACACGCGTTCTGACGCTATTGATGGCAATGATTCTGGGATCATTCGGGCAGGCGCATGCCGACGCAGCAAGCGATCTGCGCGCCGGGCTGGATGAAATGCGCAAAGGCGACTGGAATGCCGCTTTGCGTGAGGCAGGCGCGCGGGGATCGGTATCACGCGACATAATCGTCTGGCATTGGCTTCGCGAAGGTTTTGGCAGCTCTGGTGACGTACTGGTCTTTTTGGACCGTCGCCCTGATTGGCCGGGCCTGACATGGCTGCGCCGCAAAAGCGAACCGGCGTTTACCGGGGCAGATCCTGACCGTGTATTGAAGTTCTATGCCGATGTACCGCCGCAAACGGCAGAGGGCGCATTGAACTATGCGGTGGCGCTCAAGGCCAAGGGGCGCCCAGGGGATGCCGAGGCAGATATCGTTGCGGCGTGGCGGACCATGCCGATGGGTAAAGGCCTGCAGAAGGATTACCTTGAAAACTTCGGGAAGCTCCTCAAGCCCCACCATGAGGCCCGGCTGGATCGGATGCTGTGGGATAACCACCTTGTCAGCGCTGGACAGATGCTGCCTTTGGTCGGGTCTGATCATCGTAAGCTGGCCGAAGCCCGGATCGCGCTGCAAAAGCGCCTGCCTGGTGTGGATGGTAAAGTTGCTGCCGTTCCCAAATCGTTGGCAGAGGCCCCGGGGCTGGCGTTTGACCGGTTTGTCTGGCGGGACAAAAAGGAACTGGACGACAGCGCCATTGACCTGATGCTGGCGCGGTCCACCGGCCCCGAGGCTTTGGGCGAGCCGGACAAATGGGCAGAAGGCCGACGCCGCCTGGCGCGGCTGGAGATGCGCGGCGGCGATATCAATCGCGCCTATGACATCGCGGCCAACCATCACATGACGCCTGAAATGGGCTATGGGTATGCCGATCTTGAATGGCTGTCAGGGTTCCTTGCCCTGCGCAAACTGAACGACCCGGCAACAGCCGTGCGTCATTTCCAGAATTTCTCGGACGCCGTTCAGTCGCCTATCTCGAAAGGGCGGGCCGGATATTGGCTTGGGCGGGCTTACGCGGCACAGGGCAATGCGGACAAGGCCTACGAAGCCTATGCCATGGGAGCGGACCATCAGACCTCGTTCTACGGATTGCTGGCGGCTGAACAGATTGGCCGCCCGTTCGATGGTGAATTGGCAAACCCCAGACGCGCGCCACATTGGAAACAGGCCGAATTCGCCGAGTCCAGCGTGCTGGAGGCGGGGTTGTTGCTGCTGCAAGCTGGCGAAGCAAACCTGTCGGAACGGTTCCTGACACATCTGGTGGAGGACCTGGACTCGGTCGAGGCAACTCAACTGGGTGATCTGGTTATCGAATTGAAAGAGCCTCATCTGGCCGTAATGATTGCCAAGCGCGCGGCCAAAACCGGTGTTGTCCTGCCTGCTGCCTATTACCCGGTGCATCCGGTGGCCGATCTGGGCCTGCCGATGGCCAAGGAAATGACGTTGGCCATTGCCCGCCGCGAAAGTGAGTTCGACCCCATTGTCGTCAGTGGGGCAGGTGCCCGAGGTTTGATGCAGGTCATGCCTGCGACCGCGCAGCTGGTTGCCAAAAACATGGGCATCCTCAGTGGTCATAAGACGGGCAAGCTGACGTCTGACTGGAAATACAATGCCAAGCTAGGTGCGAATTACCTGTCTGGGCTGGCGGCGGATTTCAACGGCAACGTAGTGATGATGGCCGCCGGATATAATGCCGGGCCGCGCAGACCGATCTCTTGGATGGGTCGGTATGGTGACCCGCGCGCAGGTGAGATTGACGTTGTCGACTGGATTGAAACGATCCCGTTCAGCGAGACCCGCAACTACGTGATGCGCGTCGCCGAAAGCCTGCCGGTCTACCGCGCCCGTCTGGGTCAACCGGCCCTGCCGATCCCGTTTTCGCAAGAGCTGATTGGCTCAACTCTGGCGGCGTTCGCGCCATAAGGTGAACAGGCCAGCGGCGATGACCAGTCCGGCGCCGATGACAACGGCGGGCCGCAGGGTTTCGCCAAAAACCGAGATTCCCAGAATCGCGCTCCACATCAGGTGGAAATAGGCAAAGGGCTGAACGGCGCTGGCTTCGGCCATTTCATAGCACTTGATCAGCAGCCAATGTCCCAGCACCCCGCTGAGACACAGCAACCCCATCCAGAACCAATCGCGGCTTTCCATAGGTTCCCAGAACCACATGCCGACCGCAGTCATGGCGACCGCTCCGGCGATACCGGTCCAGAAAAAGCTGGTTGCAGTGCTGTCCTGTCGGGCGACATACCGGGTCAGCAACCCATAGACCGCGAACATCAGAGCCGAGATCAGGGGGATCACTGCCAGCGGGTTGAACACGCCCATACCGGGTTGGAGGATAATCAGCACGCCCATGCAGCCGACGCCAATTGCCGTCCATCGCCGCCAGCCCACCTTTTCCCCTAATACCGGACCGCTAAGCGCCGCCACCAATAGCGGATAGCAGATGAACACAGCCTGACTTTCAATCAGACCCAGCACGGTAAAGGCATAAACGGCCACGCAAATCTCGCCGGCAAGCAGGACACCGCGCAATATCTGCCATCCCAGTTGGCTAGTCCGCGCCGTCACTCCGATGCCACCCGGGGCGCGAAGGGCCAGTGCCAGGACGAACGCTGCAAAGAACCAATACCGGATCATGACGACCATGTAGGTGTTGTAGTTACCTGCAAGGTGGCGGGACATGCCGTCCTGCAACGCGAACACAACGGTTGCCGCGATCATCAGGGCAATCCCTGCGCGTGTATTGTTTTGCTGCGTCATGATCTGACCGCCCGCGTCATATGGCGTTTGCGGCCATATCCGGGGACGCGAGTGACAGAAAAGCCCGCATCCTCCAATCCGCGGCGAACGAAACCTGCAGCCGTGTAGGTCGCGGCAGTACCGCCGGGGGACGTGTGGTCAGCCACATGCTGCATCAACTCAGCCCCCCACATTTCCGGGTTCTTGGCCGGAGAGAACCCATCCAGAAACCACGCCTCGGCAGACTTGGTCCAATTGGCCAGCGTTTCGCGCGCATCCCCTTCGATAACCTCAAGCCGCAGCGTACCCAGATCGCACGACCCTCCGCGCCAGTGCTGCAGAAAACGCGTGCTCCAGGGGGCGATTTCGGGAAAAGCCTCCAATGCGCGGGACATATCCGCAGGGTCCATTGGGTAGGCTTCGAAACTGGTAAAGCTCAAAGGTGTTGTTTGTCCGGACTTCTCCCACTCTGACCACGCGGTCAGCATGTTCAGGCCGGTGCCAAACCCAAGTTCAGCAATACGAAATCCCGGCGCGAAGCGCGCGGGCAGGTCGTTGCCGTCAAGAAAGACATGACGCGTCTCAGCCAGCCCGTTTTGCAACGAGTAATACGGGTCGTCGAACCGGTCTGAAACGGGTATTTGATCGTCGGTCCAAGTCAGTTCGGCACGCTGGTCTGCCATCGGGGAATCCTGTAGCTAAGCGGCGCGACACTGAACAAGGAAAAGGGGTTTGGCAATGGTCGATGTGACGGTACGCGGCGCGGGTATCTTTGGCCTGTCCATCGCCTGGACCTGTGCCCGACGCGGTGCAAAAGTTCAAGTCGTTGAACCTTTTGGCGCGGGCGCGGGATCAAGTGGCGGATTGGTCGGTGCCCTTGCCCCCCATGTCCCCGAGAACTGGAACGCGAAGAAAGCCTTTCAGTTCGACAGCCTGATCATGGCCCAACCATTTTGGAAAGGCGTTGAGGAAATCGGCGGGGTTTCAGCGGGTTACGCAAGGCTGGGGCGGCTTCAGCCCATTCCTGACGCCAGAACCTTGGAACTGGCTCACGCCCGCGCAGACACGGCGGCTGAACTGTGGCAGGGCAAGGCCGAATGGCGTGTCATTGAAACCGAACAACTGGGATCGTGGTGCCCACCCAGTCCAACTGGATACGTAATCCACGACACGCTCAGCGCCCGGATGCACCCGCGGCGCGCCTGTGCCGCGCTGGTATCAGCGTTGGCCGTCATGGGTGTTGATGTCGTGGCTGAGGCACCGGACAGGGGGCAAGTCGTTCACGCCACCGGGTTGGCTGGACTTCAGGAACTCAACGACGCATTGGGGAAAGTTGTCGGCAATGGCGTCAAAGGACAGGCCGCATCGTTGCGGTTCGACGCCGGAGATGTTCCCCAGCTCTTTGCCGATACGGTCCATATCGTGCCGCATGCGGATGGCACGCTGGCCATCGGCTCAACCTCCGAGCGCGAGTATGACGATCCAACCAGCACAGATGCCGCGCTTGAGGACGTGCTGGAGCGTGCCACGCGCGCAGTCCCTGTTCTGCACGGGGCCGAGGTGATCGAACGCTGGGCCGGGGTTCGTCCCCGCAGCAAAAGCCGTGCCCCTATGCTGGGCGCGCATCCCTTGCACAAGGGACAGTTCATCGCCAATGGCGGGTTCAAGATCGGCTTTGGAATGGCCCCGAAGGTGGCCGCGGTCATGGCCGATCTGATACTGGACGACCGCGATACGATCCCAGACGATTTCCGGCCCCAAGCGTCACTGTGACCGCTCGGCGGCATCGGCAATCATGCATTGCCGCCCGTCGGGGCCACGCACCCACATGCTCTGACCGTCCCGGCACAGGGTCGCAGTTTCGGTATGCATCAACGGCGAAGTCGCGCGGAACGAGAACCGTGCAAGCGGACCCATCACATCCTCGGCAAACAACATCAACAACTGGGCCAGCAACGGCCCATGCACGACCAGACCATCATACCCTTCGACCTGACGCGCATAGTCCAGGTCATAATGGATACGGTGACCGTTGAACGTCAGCGCCGAGTATCGAAACAACAAAGTCGAGTCGAAAGTTACCTCGCGCCGAGCGGTCTCGTCGGTCCGTGCGACCGGCGGCACAGGGCGTGGTTCATTGCCAGATGGATCGTTGCGGTAAACGAGGTCCTGCCACTCGGTCAGGCAATGCGTTTCATCCTGCCATATCTCGTGGCGCAGCGTGACAAAGGCCAGCGGCCCGGTTCGCCCTGTTTTGCGCAGAAGACTTTCCCGAATCGAGCGCCGTTCGGCTACCCTGCCCGCAAAAAGGGACGCATGAAACTCCAGCCGACCGCCTGCCCACATCCGGCGAGGCAAACCCAAATCGGGGATCAGGCCACTTCCAACCTTTGGGTGACCGTCCCGGCCAAGGCCGTCGGGTGGCTTTGGTGTCCAGAAATATAGCTGGTGGAAAAAGGCAGGCAAGGGTGTGCCTGCCCTAATGGTCCCGCCCTGCCCCAACGCGATCTGAAGCGCGGCGGCGCGGGCCGGGTCCAGAACATCTGTCCGTGTCTCTACCTTCATGGCAAAACACTAGACAGCGGAACCGGCACCGACAAGCGACCTGTGGTTATTGGAAACCAGCCTCGGCGCGCAGCTTCTGCATCAAAGTTTGCAGAGCGCTTTCGTATCTTTCGCTGGTCAGCTTCCCTTGCTCATCGAATTCACTGGAACTGCTGGCCAGATGAATTTCCGGCCCCTGCAAAATACGTGACTGGAACGGCACCATATAGCCGCGCAGCACCATTTGGGCCCGCTCTCCGCCTGCGCGACCCGCGGCGGCGGACATCACCGCAACGGGTTTGTCGGCCCATGGCTTGCCCTTGGTTCGGCTTACCCAATCCAACGCATTCTTCAACACTCCGGATGGCCCCTTGTTGTATTCAGGGGTCGAGATGATCACGGCATGCGCCTGTGCGATCTGGTCCGCTAGCAATTGAACCGGCTCGGGTATACCTTCGCCGTCCTCCAGATCACCGTCATAAAGCGGCAGGTTCAGGTCTGCCTCGACATATGTCCCGGGGTCAAACAGCCGCGCGGCTTCGCGCAGCAACTTACGGTTGGTTGCGCTCTGGCGCAGCGACCCGGACAGGCCAAGCAGGATCGGTTCAGTCATGGTAGGGCTCCGTGATGGTGTACTTCACTAACTAGCGCGACACCTCTGCTCGCCATAGCCCCCATGACGCGCAGTCAATGTGCAAAAAAGCCAGAGCACCTAATGATGCCCCGTCAGGTTCAGGTACGCCCGTTTGGAATGATCTCGATATCGACCCGTCGGTTAAGGGCCTTGCCTTCTGGCGTCAGGTTCGAGGCTGCCGGACGGTTCTCACCCAGTCCAATCGTGCTGATCCTTGCACTGTTGACGCCATTGGCCTGCAAAATATCGGCGACAGAACGCGCCCGACGTTCTGACAGGGACTGATTGTACGACGCCTCGCCGTCACTGTCCGTATGGCCAATGACCTGCACGGTTGAGTTGGGGTAATTGACCAGGTTTTGCCCCACCCGCACCAGATCGGACCGCAGCGCCGGGCGCACGGTCGAACTGTCGGTGTCAAAGGTGATGTCGTTCGGCACGGTGACAATCAGCCGGTCTCCGGCATTGGTTACGGTAATCCCCTGATTGGCCAATTGCTGGCGCAGTTCTGCGGCCTGCTGGTCCAGTTGGTTACCGATCAGGCCGCCGCCGGCCGCACCAATCGCACCACCAGCCAACGCACCAAGAAGCGGATCAGAGCCATTCGCGATCGCTCCGACACCCGCACCAACCAATCCACCCAGAATCGCACCCTGTTTTGTGTTCTGGTTTGGGTCGGCTGGCAAATTCAGCGTACCGGGGTCCGTGCACGCGCCCAAAAACATTGCCGAGCACAGCCCGGCGGAAACAACAAACTTGGAAATGGTCATGAAATCACCTTCTGCTCTGGTACCCGTTTGCCGGGACCATCTTGTTCAGCGCAGTATATCGCGCCGACGCCGAGCAGGCTCAAGCAACAATCCGGTGATATCGGCAGTTACCCGCCAGTCATTGTTGTGTGACAGCGTCCCAGCGATTTTGCTCTTGCCATATCGCGCGAAGCGGCGCGCCCTGACCGCAAAAGTGATCATCGATCAGATCACAGGACCAGATGCGGTCGGTCCGAAAATGTCGAAACCCGTTTCTTAACTCGCACCATGCAGCAAGCATCGTGCACTCGATATGATAGATCAGCGCAACTGGGCGCACGGTCCGTTCCGTCTGGTCACCAGCAGAATTGACATAGGTAATACGGATCTTGCGCTCGGACCGGATCGCCTCACGGTAGTTCACAACCTGAACGCATCCCTTTTCGGGGTCGTCTGCGGGCGCGCCCCACGGGGCCACTTGCAGCCAATCCGCAGGCGCGCGCAGAGCGTCGATTTTGCGACACACCCGATCGGCGGCCTGTTGCAGCGTGCTGTCGCCGGTGCGCGCCAGCATGGACAGACCAACCCACAATGCTTCGACCTCTTCCGCGTCAAAGTTCAGTGGCGGCAGATCATAACCACGGCGCATCAGATACCCGATGCCCGCCTCACCTTCGATTGGGGTGCGCTGCGCCTGCAACGCGGCAATATCGCGATAAACCGTCCGAACGGAAACCTCGAGCTTTTCGGCAAGCATCTCGGCGGTGACGGGCGCGTTTGAGGCGCGCAGAATTTGGATGATCTCAAACAAACGGGTCGAACGGCGCATGAAAATCTCCGGCTGAACTGCTGACACTCTAACACAGCCCCCTGACAAGGTGGTGTCAGCAGTGATCGGCAAGGCTGGACCAACACAAAAAAGGATGCCCTCCATGCCAAGCCGAGACAATCATGTTCTGATGACCCTCAAACTGGGTCAATGGTCCGATAAGCACAACCTGCGCGCCTTTGAAATAGAGCGCAAAGTCGCAGCAAACCGTCAACGCTGCACCGCCAGACGCCGAGCAAGGCGGTTTTCTCTGGGCAATCTCAAGCTGCACTGGACCAACGTAATATGACGTCAGAAATCGGGCGCCGCGCGGAATTTCATTGAAACGCCGCCCTCGGGGTTTTTCAGGCGCAGTTCTTCGGAATGCAGCATAAGGCGCGGATAGTCGCGCGCTGCAACGTCCGCATAAAACGGGTCGCCCAAAATCGGGTGACCCAAAGCCTGCATGTGGACCCGCAACTGATGGGACCGCCCGGTTTTCGGAAACAGGCGCACACGGGTCGTGTCGCCTTCGTGTTTAACGACCCGCCAATCCGTGACAGCAGGTTTACCAGTCTCATGACACACCTTCTGACGCGGGCGATTGGGCCAATCCACAATCAGCGGCAGATCAATGGTGCCGGTTTTGGGTTCAACCCGACCAAACACACGCGCGACATAGGTTTTGCGCGTCTGGCGCTTCTCGAACTGCATGCTCAAATGCCGTTGGGCGTGCGGGGTCTGCGCGAACACCATCACCCCCGACGTATCCCGATCGAGCCGATGCACCAACAAGGCTTGCGGAAAGGCTGCCTGCACCCGTGTCAGCAGGCAATCGGCAAGATGCTCTCCGCGCCCCGGAACCGACAACAGGCCCGATGGTTTATTCACCACGATCAGTTGCGCATCTTCGTGCAACACGTCCAGAGGTGTTTGGGGTGGATCGTAGGGTTCGCTCATGCGCGCCTGCCTACCGCAGCCCGCTGCCTCCCGCAACGTCGTCCTTGCTTGCGCCGCATAGTTCCGCAACTCTGCCCCTAAAGCGGAGGAAAATTCATGCACCCCACAATCGAGCGCATGCAAGAGGTTGTTGCCAAAGGTGACGAATCCCAGATTCTAGAACTGCTGGCCGAGGATGTGCGGTTTTCACCCCCAACCTATTTCAGCACATGGACAGGGCGCGCCCCGGTCGCGGCGGTACTGGGCCACGTGGGGCAGGTGTTCACTGATTTTCACTATCGGCGGGTCATGGGCGCCGGCAAGGATTGGGCGTTGGAATTTCAGTGCAAGGTTGGCGATCTGGATGCGGTCGGCGTAGATCTGATCACGTTGGATGACGATGGTATGATACAGGAGTTCGAAGTCGTCATGCGCCCCTACAAAACGATTGGTGCCCTGCGCGAAGCGATGATGGCCCGCGTCATGACCGATCCGCGTTTTCTGGAATACAAAAACGCACTGAGCTGATGATGCCAGTAGCCCCAGACCAGTTGTTGCGGGTGCCGCTGCTGCCAGTTCTGGCCGCACAGGGCCTGTCTGTCCGACGGAGCGCGCAACTTTTGCCCGAACCCATAGGCCCCCGCAGCGGCCGAAATGGTCGGGGGCCCCGACTGCGCCTTTTGATCGCCGGGGACAGCTCGGCCGCCGGTGTAGGCGCCGGCACGCAGGCACAGGCGCTTTCAGGGCATCTGGTTCGGGAATTGTCCCGGCACTACACCGTCGAATGGCAGCTTGAAGCCATGACCGGCCACACCACGCAGGATACACTTAACCGCCTGCAGGTTTTGGTCGGCCAATTTGACATGGCAGTCACAGCGCTGGGAGTGAATGATGTCACGCATGGCGTCACACGTAAGAAGTTCGCCGACCGACAGACGCTATTGATGAACCTTCTTGTCCGGCAGTTTGGCGTTCGTCGCATTGTCGCGACAGGCGTCCCCCAAATGGCCCGGTTTCCAGCGCTGCCGCAGCCATTGGCCTGGGTTCTGGGTCAGCAGGCCGCCCGGTTGGATCAGGCTTTGCAAGAAGTCACCGCCGAGTTTTCTCAGGCTCGCCATCTAACGCTCAACTTGCCTGACGATCCCGCATTGGCCGCGCCAGACGGCTATCATCCCAGCCCAAAAACTTATGCCATCTGGGCATCCGAAGCCGCGACACTCCTGCGTCAGGCCTGAGCGCGCATCTGCCGGATCATTGGAATCGAGTACACAACCAACGCAGCCCAAATCAGCGGAAACGCAATCATGCGCCCCCTGTCGATCTGCTCGCCGAAAACAGTGATCGCGGTGATGAAGATCATGGTCGGTGCGATGTACTGCAATATGCCCATCGTCGACAGGCGCACCAGCTTTGCCCCGTTTGCATAAACCAGCAGAGGAACGGCCGTCACCACCCCCGCAGCGGCCAACAACAGGGTATCCGAACCCGTTGCCCCAAAATGCCCAGTCCCTTTGGCACCAAGCCACGTTACGTAAACCAATGCCGGAATCAATAGGATCAGAACCTCAAGCAGGAACCCCTGATTTGGGCCGATAGGCAAAGATCGCTTGAAGAATGCGTAGAACCCCCAACTGACCATCAGGCCCAGTGCCGCCCAAGGCAAACTGCCAGCCTGAAGAACTAAGACCAGTACGCCGGCCGCAGCAAGACCAACGGCAATCAATTGCGTTTTGTTAAGTGGCTCCCGCAGTAGAACCGCGCCCAAAGTTATGCTGAACAGCGGGTTGATATAATACCCAAGCGCGGCATCCAGCGCATTTCCGCTGGCAATGGCCCAGATGTAAATCGCCCAGTTCACAGATATCAGCGCCGCAGTCAAACAGGCCATGCCCAACATTTTGGGGTTTTGCAACGCCGCTTTCAGATCAGCGGTTCGCCCAAGCGCGATCAACAACGCACCTGCCACAGGTACCGACCAAATGACCCGATGCGCCACGATCTCAATCGGGCCGATATGCACCAACGCCTTCATGTAAAGTGGAAGAAACCCCCACAAAACATAGGCCGTGACCGCCAGCGCCAACCCTTTAGGCGTGTCGCCATTGTTCGACGGGACTGGGGTGTCTGCCATGGTGAGTCTCCGATTGATCTTGAAGCTCTGTAAGACAAACTCAGAAAAAAGAAATCCGCAAAATCTGTGACGGACACCATCATGGAATCTGATATGTCTCGCCAATTGCGACGGCTCACCTTGCGAGGCTCTGCCTCGCGCTCCGGGATATTTTTGGCCAGATGAAGAGTGGATCTCCTGCTTCATCTGGCCAAAAATATCCCGGGGGAGTCGCGGCTTGCCGCGGCGGGGGCAGAGCCCCCTATTCCCGCGCGTCAGACTTTTACGCGTTCCGATTTTGGATCATACATCGGTTTCAGCGATGCTTCTGCTGTGACTTTCACCCCGCAGACGTCGATCTCATAGCTTGAGGCCAAAACATCGGCAGCCTTTTCACCCGCGCAGGGCACATAGCCCAGACCGATGGCACCACCCAGCGTGTGTCCATAGTTGCCCGAACTCAGATAACCCACATATTCACCGTCCCGCAGGATGGGTTCGTTGTGGAACAGCAGCGGTTCGGGGTCAGTGAGTTTGAACTGAACCAATCGGCTTTGTGGTCCGGTTTCCTTTCGTGCGATCACTGCCTCGCGCCCGATGAAGTCGCAGCCCTTGTCGGTTTTCACAGCAAAGCCCAGCCCGGCATCGACCACGTGATCTTCACAGGTGATGTCGTGGCCGAAATGGCGGAAGCCTTTTTCGATCCGGCACGAGTCCATCATGTGCATCCCACAGAGTTTCAGGTCCATATCCTGCCCGGCCTCAAACAGGGTGTCGAAAACATGGCCTGCCATGTCTGAGGAAACATAAATCTCCCACCCCAGTTCACCCACATAGGTGACGCGATGCGCGCGGGCGAGGCCCATGCCGATCTCGATCTGTTGCGCGGTGCCAAACGGATTTGCCGCGTTCGAGAAATCAGCAGGCGAGACCTTTTGCAACAGCGTGCGCGCATTGGGACCCATGACGGCCAGAACACCTTCGCCTGCGGTGACATCCGTGATGACCACGTTGAACGCACCCGCGTGGCGCTGCATCCATGTCTGATCGGCCAAGCGTGTGGCGGCAGGTGTGACGACCAGATACGTGGTCTCGGACAGGCGGGTGACGGTCACGTCCGCCTCGATCCCACCTGTGCGATTCAGGAATTGAGTGTAGACGATCTTGCCATTGGGTACCGCGTAATCGCCGCCGCCGACATAGTTCATGAACGCCTCGGCCTCCGGCCCTTCAACGCGGATTTTGCCGAAGGAAGACATGTCATACATGCCCACATTCTCGCGCACCTCGCGGTGTTCGGCAGCCGCGTTTTCGAACCAGTTCTGACGTTTCCAGCTGTAGTGGTATTCGCGTTCCTGACCTGCGTTGGCGAACCAGTTGGCCCGTTCCCACCCGGCGAGTTCACCCATGACAGCACCCTGTTCCAGCAGGTGATGGTGGAAGGGCGTACGCCGTACCCCGCGTGCGGTCGCCTTCTGGCGATAGGGATAGTGGTCGGCATAGAGCAGGCCCAGCGTTTCCTTGGAGCGTTCAAACAGATACTGTTTGTTGCCCTGAAACGGCTGCATCCGGCCAATATCTACATCGCCCAGGTCAAAGGGTTTTTCTCCGCTGTCCATCCACTCGGCCAGTGCCATACCCGCACCACCGGCGGATTGGATACCGATCGAGTTGAACCCGGCAGCGACCCAAACATTGTCCATCTCGGGCGCGAGACCCAGATGATAAGCGTCGTCGGGCGTGAAAGATTCCGGCCCGTTGAAGAACGTATGAATTCCCGCCTCGGCCAGCATCGGCATCCGGTTTACCGCCGCCTCTAGGATCGGTTCAAAGTGGTCGAAATCCTCGGGCAGTTGGTCAAATTCGAAACTATCGGGGATTCCATTCCTCGCCCAGGGCTTTGCGTTAGGTTCAAAGGCCCCCAGCAGGATTTTACCCGCGTCTTCCTTGTAATAGGCGCATTCATCCGGCACGCGCAGTACCGGCAGTTGGGTCAGACCGTCGATGCCTTCGGTGACGATGTAGAAGTGCTCGCAGGCGTGCAGCGGCACGTTTACGCCTGCCATGCGGCCGACCTGATGCCCCCACATACCCGCGCAGTTCACGACCATATCGCATTCGATATGGCCTTGCGTCATGCCATCATCGCTGACCCATTCCACAGAATTGACCCGCCTCCCCTGCCGAGAAATGCCGGAAACTCTTACCCGTTCCTGAACAATCGCCCCACGTTGACGCGCACCCTTGGCCAGTGCCAGCGCAATATTGGCGGGATCGGCCTGGCCATCGGTCGGCAACCAGACCCCCCCGGTCACACCATCAAGATTGATATGCCCGTAGCGCTCTTTCACCTCGGTCGGAGACAGCTCTTCGACCGGGACGCCAAAGGCGCGCGCCATTGCGGCGTTCCTGTAAAGCTCTTCCAGACGTTCGTCGGTCAGCGCGACCGAGACCGACCCGACTTGACGCATCCCCGTGGCTACGCCGGTTTCTTCTTCGAGCCCCAGATACAGCTCGGCCGAATAGCGCGCCAATTTGGTCATGTTCGACGTTGCGCGCAACTGCCCGATCAGGCCTGCCGCGTGCCATGTTGTGCCGCTGGTCAGTTGCTTGCGCTCCAGCAGGACAACATCGTTCCAGCCCTTTTTGGTCAGGTGATACGCGACCGAGCATCCGATGACGCCGCCGCCGATGATGACCACACGGGCCTTGTTGGGAAGATCAACCATCCTGAAATCTCCGCACTGTCAGGTTTGGGCCAAATTGGCATGGAAGATCGACAATAAATGCGCTAAAAGCGTCACAATATCGGTAATTTTCACCGATGTGCTACGCGCTTTTCGCGGCGCAGAACAAACGGCGTGACGCCGAAAAAGCTTTTGTAGACAGACGAAAATCCGTTCGGAAATCCACAAGCCAGGCCGATTTCGCGCACGCTCATAGTAGTGTTGAGAAGAAGGTTATTGGCCTTGGCCAACCGCATCTCGCGGTAGAATCCGTTTGGGGTGGTGCCGAAGAAAGTCTTGAACTTACGCTCAAGCGAACGGTTGGACAGGTGCAGTTCTTCGACGATCTGATGGATCGGCAAGGGGTCTTCGATATTGGCCTGCATCAGCTTGATGCACAGGTCCAGCTTGGCATCCCCGGTGGCGGTCAGGCGCGCGCCGGAAAACGGCTGCATCGAGGAAAAATCGCGGATGTTCTCGTGCAACATGATATCGGCCACGGTCATCTTGGCGGGCCCTGAGATGTGACGGCCTATCACCGACAGCGCCACATCCGTCGTCGCCTCCATCCCCGCACACGTCACTACAGCGCCTTGCTGGGTGGCGATGGACAGCTTGGCCTCGAACCGGGCACCGCGTTCGCGCAGGAACGAAGCATTCTCCCAATGGGTCGCCATATCCTCGGTGCCATGTTCGTCGATGTAACGACTGGCGGCTTCGGCCAGCAGAAACACCTGCGCGCCGCGATAGGTATAGTCGGACACCACGCGACCCAACGACAGGTCAGGGTGATCGGGATCGGTATTGCCAATGACAAACAAGTAATCCGCCTTGGGTTGGGCACTGACGGCCTCGGTCTGGATCATCGCGTCGCTGCTGGAATGGATCGGGCCGCCCTTCAGAGACTTATACGCATAGGTAAAAGGCGGATGTGGGCAGACGCGGTTGGCCAGACGCAGCACCTCGACCAGCGACGCCAGTTCCAGCAGCACATAGCCGGGGGCGACGAGGATATCGAAATGCTGCTGTGTCGCCATCGCCCTACACGATCCTGTGTCGGGCGGCGTGCAGCGCGTGGGCCAATGCCTCGATATGATCGGGGCCGACCTCGCAGCAGCCGCCGACAATGGTGGCCCCGTGCTCGACCCAAGACATTGCGAAATCGGCATAGGCTTCGGGGGTCAGGTCATGACGTTCTTCCAGCGCATCAACGGTGGGGGCGTCCTCCAGAAATTCTTGCGTGATGCCGGTGAAACCATTGGCGTAGGCCCCATAGGGGCGGCCCATCGTTTCAAGGATCGTCAGCGCGGGCATCACTGATTCCGGGCGGGTGCAGTTGATCAGCACTGCTTGCGGCTTACAGCGATCCACCAGCGGCGCGACCTGCGCCAGATGTTCGCCCGAGCGCAGGCGGGTGCCGTCAGTGTCCATCACCGACAGCGCCAGCCAAACAGGTTTGGTCGCGTTTTCCGTACCGCGCAGCGCGCCTTCGGCCTCTTGCAGCGAGGACACGGTTTCGTGCAGGAACAGGTCCACCCGATCGTTCATCAGACCTACCAGCTCGGCATATTTCAGCGCCGCCTCTTCAACATCGGGTTTCAGGTCGGGCCGGTACGAGGCCAGCAGAGGCCCCAGCGCCCCGGCGATCCGCCCACGCGACGCAGGTCGCGCGCCTTCCGCCTGCGTCAACGCCGTGTCGATCAGGGCGGGCAGTTGATCCTCGATCCCTTCGCGTACCAGACGCGAGCGGTGGATAGCGTAGGTGTTCGTAGTCGCCACGGTCGCGCCGCGTCGAAAGTAATCTGCATGGACCTGCCCCACCAATTCGGGCTGATCCATCATCACCCGCGTCGACCACAAAGGTGTAGGCTTTTCGCCGCCACGTTTGACCAACTCCTGCCCAATCGAGCCGTCCAACAGAGTGATATCCGCCATTTCCATACCTTTCCTCAGGGAATGAGAACCAGTTTTCCCGCAAACGCCTTGGACTGAAAGTCTGCTTGCGCTTTGGCAATGTCTCTTAGCGGATAGGTTTTCGAGATCAATGGTTTTACCCGGCCGGCGTTCATCAGTTCGACCAATCGGCCGAAAACCTCGAACGCCTGATGGGTGCAGCCGTGAATGGCGATGTCGCGCAAATAGATATCGCGCAGGTCGGCCTGAACGATAGGTCCGGCGATAGCTCCCGAGACGGCATACTGCCCGCCGGGCTTCAGTGACAGGATCAGATCGGGCCATGCGGGACCGCCGACCACGTCAATCACCACATCGAACATGTCTTTCGGCAAAGGCGCGCCTCGGTCGAACGTATCAATCGCGCCTTGATCCCTCACCACCTCGGCCTTGGCAGGACTGGTGACGCCCCACACGGTCGCCCCGCGCAGCCGGGCCAGTTGTACGGCGGCCAGACCAACCCCGCCCGAGGCTCCGGTGATCAGAACCTTGTGCCCGGCAGTCACACCTGCGCGGGTCAGCAGGTTTTCCGCCGTGCCAAAAGCACAGGGGACGGCAGCGATTTCAACATCTGACAGGGGTGATGCCGACACATCGTACAGATCAAACGCCTCGACCAGACAATATTGCGCGAAGGCCCCGTCAATCTCGGACCCCAAAGCGATGAAGCCAGTCGGGTTGCCGGGGCGTGGGCGCGGTAGGTTGATCGGGCAGGTTACGCGCTGGCCTTTGGTGAAACCCGTGCCCGGCGCGGCCTGTTCAACTATGCCGCACAGATCGCCGCCCTGAATGCGTGGGAAGTGCAGCGCGCCTCCCCAGCCGCCCGCGTCGACCTCCTGATCCACCGCATCTGTCGCACCGGTCACATCCGAGGAATACCAACCGACGCGCGTGTTGATATCGGTGTTGTTCACCCCGGCGGCAGCAACCCGAACCAGCACTTGACCGGGTCCGGGTTGTGGCACCGGGATATCCGCGCGCCATTCGAGCGCCTCTGGTCCACCATGGTGGGTCAGATAGACGCCTTGCATGACGTTTGGCACAGCCATCAGGCCCGAAGCCGTTCGTTGGCTGGATCCCAAAGCGGTTGGTCCTCTTGTACCACGGCGGGGTATTTTCGACCGTAGATTTCAACCTCCAGCGCCGTGCCCGGATTTGCCAGTTCCGACTTGATCATGCCCAGTGCGATAGACTTGCCCACGCGGTAACCCCATGCGCCGGACGTTGTCTCACCCACGATCTGATCGCCTTGCCAGATGCAGGACATGTAGGGCGCGTCGCAGTCACCGGCCTCGACCGTCAGAGTCACAAATGACTTCTTCACCCCCTGCTGCTTTTCGTTCAGGATCGCGGCTTTGCCGGGGAAATCCTGCGGCTTGTCCAGTTTGACGAAGCGCCCCAACCCGCCTTCCAGCAGCGAGTAATCGGTCGACAGATCGCCCTTCCATGAGCGGTAGCCTTTTTCGATCCGCAGCGAGTTCAGCGCATACATGCCAAACGGCGTGGCTCCAGCCTCAAGGATCGCATCATAGATCGCGGGCATGTCGTCGTTCAGGGCGTGAATCTCCCACCCCAGTTCGCCCGCGAAGGATACGCGGATCAGATAGGCAGGTTTTCCGGCCACCGTGGCAGCCTGATGGGTCAACCAGCCCAGCGACAGTTCGGCATCGGTCACCCCCGACAGAATGTTCCGGGACTTCGGCCCGGTGACGATCAGCGTGTCGCGCGTCGTGGTGACATCCTCGACACTGATACCAGAGGGCATCGCATTCACCAGAATGTCCCGGTCATGCCATTGCGCGGTGGCGGCTGTGATCATGACGAACTCATCTTCACCCAAGCGCAAGCAGGACATCTCGGTCAGGATACGCCCCCGGTCGTCGGCGATATAGACCAGATTAATCCGGCCCACCTTAGGCAGACCACCCGTTACCAGCCCGCGCAGCGCCTCGGCCGCGCCTTCGCCTTTGACCATGAAGCGCGAGAAACCCGGCAAGTCCAGCACGCCGCAATGGTCGCGGACGGCCTCGCATTCTTCTTTGATCCGCTGCTCCCACGGGCCGGATCGGCCCCATGTATGCGTCGCGTCCAGCGAGGTGTCGTCGCCCGGCTTGGCGAACCAATTGGCGCGTTCCCAGCCGTTATAGGCACCCATAACCCCGCCCAGTTCCTTGATCTTGTCATGAACCGGAGACAGCTTCTTGTCGCGCGCCGCAGGCCATTCGTGATGCGGGAAATGCATGGCGTATTCGTTGCCGTAGACCTCAATACCCTTCTGGTTGCAGTAGTCCTGATCGGTGTAGTCGGTGTAACGACGCGGATCGACGGCCCACATATCCCATTCGGTCGCGCCATCGACGATCCATTCGGCCAGCACCTTGCCAGCGCCACCACCCTGCGCGATACCGAAGGTGAATGTGTGCGCCTCGAACGCATTTCGAACACCGGGCATCGGCCCGATCAGCGGCAGCCCGTCGGGCGCATAGGGGATCGGTCCGTTGATCACCCGACCCACGCCCGAGGTTGCCATCAACGGCACCCGCTCCATCGCGTCGGTGACGATGTCCTCGATCCGGTCCAGATCGTCGTTCCACAGTTGGAAGCTGAAATCCTCGGGCATCGGATCGTCTTCGCTCATCCAATGACCCTTGCAGTTGGGCTCATACGGGCCAAGGTTGAAGCCGTTCTTTTCCTGCCGCAGATAGTACGAGATATCCACGTCGCGCAGCAGCGGCAGCTTGCCGCCGTTTTCCTTCGACCACGCCTCGATTTCCGGAATCTCGTCGGTCAGCAGGTACTGATGGCTCATGACCATGGCAGGCACGGTGCGCCCACCAAAGGGTTTGAACCATTCGCCCACGCGCTGCGCATAGTATCCGGCGGCATTGACCACGTAATCACAGGCAATATCGCCCTTGTCGGTGTGAACGGTCCACATGCCGTCGTCGCGCTGAGTCACGCCAGTCGCCGGACAGAAGCGGATGATCTTTTGTCCCAAATCCCGCGCGCCTTTAGCCAGCGCCTGCGTCAGCTGCGCCGGGTCGATGTCGCCGTCGGTGGGGTCGTACAGCACACCCTCAAGGTCATGGGTTTCAAGGAAAGGATAGCGCTCTTTGGCCTCTTCCGCGGTCCACATCTCCATCGGGATGCCCTGATAGCGACCCATGGACATGGCACGCTCGAACTCCTGCATCCGTTCTTTGCTATGCGCCAGACGGATTGAGCCCGAGACGTGGTAGTTCATTGGATAGTCGACCTCATCGGCCAGCCGCGAATACAGTTCGGTCGAATAGCGCTGCATGTTCATGATCGCCCACGAGGTCGAAAAGGTCGGCACGTTCCCCGCCGCGTGCCAAGTCGAGCCCGCCGTCAGCTCATTCTTTTCCAGCAGAACGCAGTCGGTCCAGCCCTTCTTGGCCAGATGATACAGGGCCGAACAGCCGACAACGCCACCGCCGATAACGACCACACGGGCCTTGGTTGGAAAATCACTCATGGTCTTGCTCCTCTGTCAGTGTGCCCGCTGGGGCAGATCGTCTTGGATGTCGTAATAATCGCCCTTGTCAGCGACAAAGATGTGCCGAGCGAGTTTCAAGCCAGTGGGCTCGTCCAGAGACCCCATTGAAACCGCAATCGTGTCCTCGTCATTGTGCTGCCAGAACAGGAACGAGCCACAGGCGCTGCAAAAACCGCGCTTGGCGATATCCGAGGCGCGATACCAACCCAGTGTATCGCTGGCGGTAAAGCTGAGGTTGTCCTGATGCGTGACGGTTGAGGCCCAAAGATGCCCCGACTGCCTGCGGCATTGACCGCAGTGGCAGGCATTTGGCGGCGTGAGATCTCCGACAATTTTGAACGCAACCTTGCCGCAAAGGCAGGAACCGGTGTGCATGTCTTTACCCCCTTGGTGCTGGCGTTGAGCTGGTGCCCAGCAGCACGCCGTAAATGATGAAACAGGTCGCCATTACGCGGCGGACCCAGATGTTGAACACAGCCCCCAAGGCCGCTTTGCCCATCAGCGCACCCAACAGGGTGAACCCGGTATAGCTGAGTGTTGTGATGATCAGTGCGGTCGGCATGATCACCCCCATCTGCAGCCAGACTGGCACGTCCGGCTGCACGAACTGAGAAAACGCTGCCAGATACCCGGCCACGCTTTTGGGGTTGATCGTCGCCACCGCCAACGCATGCAGATAGACATGGCGCGCTGGCCGCTCGGACACAGGCGCGGGCTTGCTGGCATTGATCCAACCGCGGATGCCCATCCAGATCAGGAACCCCGCGCCGATCAGCTTGGCGATGAAAAACCCTGTGGGAGAGGCCGCAATCAGCGCCGTTATGCCCAGCGCCGAAAGGATCAGAAACGCGCTGGCCTGCGTCAGGATCGCCAACACCCCCAGCATTGCCTTGGGAAACGGCAGGCTCATCCCGTTCGAGATACAATTCACCGCGTTTGGCCCCGGAGTAGTCACGAACACCACCCAAAACAGCGCGAATATGGTCCAGGCTTCGAAGCTCATTCAATACACCGGTGGCGCGATGACCCAGACGGTCACGGCGGGCTCATCATAAGGGTTGGCCCATTGATAGGGCTCATGTTTGATGCGGAAACTGTCCCCCGGCCCGACCGAGAACTGCCGTCCTCCGATCGTCAGGTCCAAACGGCCGGACACCATATAGCCGACCTCTTGCGTGGGACGATCAGCGGGGGTCTGCATTTGTGATCGGGGTTCGAACGTGGAATGCACCATTTCGAAATCATCGGTCAGATCAGGTGACAGCAATTCCTCGATCAAACCTTCCTCACCCGATCCCATAGGACGGCGTGAACCAGCGCGCACAATATACCCCTGTTCGTCCGCCGGTGCGGCTGAATGTGCGAACAACATCGACATCGGCACACCAAGACACTCGGCGATCTGGCGCAGGTCCGAGATCGACGGCTCGGACTTGTCCCTTTCGACCTGGCTGAGCCATCCAACCGAACGCTCCAGACGCGCCGCGATCTCGGTCAGGGTCAGACCCCGCGCTTTGCGCAATGCCCGGATATCCGCGCCAAGAGTCGACCTGTTTGGGGCTTGGCTGTTCACGTGGTGCTCCGGTTGTTCGTGAAAATTTTAGTGACTTTTTCACGATGACCTGAGTCGGTGAAATTTCCAAGCATTTTTTCACTTGGGTGTCTGACGGGGATTGTTTATTCGTCGGATATGTGGATTGCAGTTGCGTATCTTTGGGTCATTAACCTGCTGACCCTGCTGGCATTTGGATGGGACAAACTGCGCGCCAAACGTCGCAAAACCCGCGTGCCCGAGGCCAAACTGCTATGGCTCGCCTTGATCGGCGGGGCACCGGGCGCGGTTTTGGGACGCTGGATTTTCCAACACAAAACCCGCAAGCGACGGTTTTCAATTTACCTCTATCTGGTGCTCGGTCTGCAGGGTGCTGTTCTGTACTTTCTGGCCACCCACTTCCCACCCTGACACACGCGAACTTTCAATCAAAAATTATCCGCAGCCAAAGAGGAAACTGTCTGCTACACTGACGTAGTTACTGAATTCCTGAAATAATCTGATATTGGCAAAGGGTTGGAAGAGACATGGAAAATGGCATCGGGTTTTTCGACATAGTGTGGTCGATCTTCTGGCTATTCCTGATGGTAGCCTGGTTCTGGGTAATGATTTCGGTGGTGGCCGATGTGTTCCGCTCAAAAGACCTGAGCGGTTTCGGCAAGGCCGCATGGATCGCGTTTGTTATCCTTGTTCCCTGGCTTGGGGTTCTGTCCTATCTGATCGCACGAGGCGAAAAGATGCATGAACACAATGTCGAGGCGATGAATAAAATCGAAGAAGCACAGAAGGATTATATCCGATCCGTCGCGACGGTATCCACCGCGGACGAGTTGGAGCGTCTTGCCGCCTTAAAGGAAAAGGGCGTTCTGACAGACGAAGAATTCGCAGCCCAAAAAGCCAAGATCCTCAGCGCGTAACAAATAATGCTCCGGCCAGTGCCGCACTTGCCGGAGTTAACTCGCGAAAACGGAACTTAGAATTGCACCAAGCGCATCCGCGTCCTGCTGCGTGAATGCGTCCGGTTGATCGCTGTCGATGTCAAACACGGCAATGATGTCGCCTGACGCGTTTCGCACCGGCAAGACCAGTTCTGACCGCGTGGTCGATGCACAGGCGATATGGCCGGGAAAAGCGTCCACGTCGGGCACAAGCTGCACCTCGCCCGTGCGCGCGGCGGCGCCACAGACTCCCCGCTCGAACGGGATAACCAGACATCCGTGACCGCCCTGATACGGGCCGATCTTCAAAACATCCGGTTCTGTCACGCGGTAAAACCCGGTCCAGTCGAACCGGTCGTCGGAATGATGCACCTCGCACGCGACGGTTGCCATAAGCGCGACCGCGTCAGTTTCCCCTTCGGTCAGGGCTGAGATGGTTTTCGCCAGCAGGTCGTAATCAACGGTCATCTTGGATTGTCCGGCATAGGTCGTCTTGCTACGCCACCTATGCCGAAACCGCCCATGGGTCAAACACGTTCGATCGCGATCGCGGTGCCTTCTCCGCCACCGATGCAGATCGCCGCGACACCCCGTTTCAGGTTGCGCTTTTCCAACGCATTCAAAAGCGTCACTATAATGCGCGCGCCCGAAGCGCCGATCGGGTGCCCCAATGCACAGGCCCCGCCATTTACGTTCACTTTGTCACGCGGCAAGCCCATTTCATGCATGAATGCCATCGACACAACAGCAAAGGCTTCGTTCACCTCCCACAGATCGACGTCATCCTTGGACCATCCGATCCTAGACAGCAATTTCTGGGCGGCGGGGACAGGTGCGGTTGTGAACAACCCCGGCGCCTGAGCATGGCTGGCATGGCCCAGAATTCGCGCACGTACGGTCAGCCCCTGATCTTTGGCCGCATCCTCGGACGCCAGCACAAGCGCAGCCGCGCCATCCGAGATCGAGGATGAGTTGGCTGCCGTCACGGTCCCATCTTTGCGGAATGCAGGTTTCAGTGTGGGTATCTTCTCGGGTCGGGCAGATTGCGGCTGTTCGTCCGCGGCGTGCTGCACCTCACCCTTGCGGGTCGGGACAACGACCGGGGTGATCTCGTCCGAAAACGCCCCGCTTTCCTGTGCAGCCAGAGCATTGGACAGGGACTGCAGCGCATATTCATCCTGCGCTTCGCGGGTGAACTGGTAGGCTTCCGCACAATCCTCGGCAAAGGTGCCCATCAGCCGACCCTTGTCGTAGGCATCCTCCAATCCATCAAGGAACATGTGGTCAACCACCTGCCCGTGCCCGATCCGGGCCCCGCCGCGCATTTTCGGCAACAGATAAGGGGCGTTGGTCATGCTCTCCATCCCACCCGCGACCATCGTGTCCGCATGTCCCAGCGCGATCTGGTCGAATGCCATCATCGCAGCCTTCATGCCAGAGCCGCACATCTTGTTCAGCGTAGTGGCGGGGACGTCTTCGCCCAGACCCGCCGCAAACCCGGCCTGCCGCGCCGGTGCCTGCCCCTGACCAGCGGGCAGAACGCAACCCATCAGAACCTCGTCTACCGTCTGGGTTCCGGCCCCTTGCAACGCAGCGCGAATGGCAGTGCCCCCCAAATCGGCCGCTGGCACACCGTCAAACACGCCTTGAAATCCGCCCATGGGTGTCCGGGCCGCGCCTGCAATAACAACATGATTCATCGGGGTGCTCCTCCTGTTTTCCGGATTGATGGATACCGAATGGTAAGAATTGCCGTCTAGCGTATTTCTACGATTGAATTTCAGTTTAAAGGATCATCGCGCATGAGCCTGACCAGCGAAACAACGGGCGGCACACAGATCATCACGGTTCATTCAGACCGGATAGATGCAGCCATGGCCATCCAGTTCAAGGAAGACATGAGGAACGAAGCTCAAGGTGACAATGCGCGGGTCATTCTGAATCTGACCCATGTAGAGTTCATTGATTCCAGCGGTCTTGGCGCCATCGTCGCTGCGATGAAGCAGCTCGGCAATGGTCGCAGGCTGGATTTGGCCGGACTGCATCCCTTTGTCGAAAAGGTATTTCGGCTGACGCGCATGGATACGGTTTTCAAGCTGTTTGCGTCGCTGGACGACGCGCTGTCCGCCCCCACAGACTAACCAGCCGCTCAACGGAATTGGCACGACACCAATGAGTAACTGTAACTGCCTGGATTTGAGTTTTGTCGCGACAGAAGCAGAAGCCAGCCTTGGCATCGCCAGGTTGAGCTTGTGCCTAGAAGAAAAGGGCCTGCCCGGTCACAAGGCCGGTGACGTGAAAATCGCGCTGGCAGAGGCTATCAACAACGTGGTCGAACATGCGTATGCCGGGATAACCCCGGCCCGGGTGCAGGTACATTGCCGCTTTCACCAGAACTGGCTCGACATCCTGATTTCCGACACCGGCATGCCTCTGCCAGGGTTTTGTATTCCCGAAGGCATTCCTGCAGCATTGGGCGAAACGATTGATGAATTGCCCGAGGGTGGGTTTGGCTGGTTCCTGATCCATGAATTGACCAGCGACATCCGATATGAGCGCAAAGGGGGCTGCAACAGGCTGTCGCTTCGGTTCGATTTTCCAGACTCCGGCTGACCCAAAATCGCCACAATCAAACCATGGTCACGCCGCAAACAAAGGGCATAGTGATTCTCGTAGCTCAGATAGCTTCCCTCGGCGTCCAGTGTCACAGCCCCCACCCAGTGAACGGCGCCGAGGAACTTCCCATTGATTTGACTGGACAATATCTGCCTGCGCGATACCTTCGGCGCGTTCAATCAGGGAAACAAAGCTATGCGGGATTTTCACACTCCGGGCAGATCCGAAGTTCTGGCGACAGAAGGCATGTGTGCCACATCGCACCCTTTGGCAGCTCAAGTCGCAGTGGACATTCTGCAAAAAGGCGGCAACGCAATGGATGCGGCGATCGCCGGGGCCGCCCTTCTGGGTATTTGCGAACCGCAGATGACTGGGCTGGGCGGCGATTGCTTTGTGCTTTTCAACCGGGCCGGAGAAAATGAAATCCGCGCGCTGAATGGTTCGGGGCGAGCACCTTCGGCGGCGGACCCCCAGAAACTGCGCAATGCCGGTCTGACGACTGTGCCGCTGAATACAACGGAGTCAGTCACCATACCCGGTGCGGTGGACGCTATATGCCATCTGGCCGAAACCGAAGGTAAACTGGGCCTCGACGCGATCCTTCAGCCTGCGATTCACTACGCCGACATCGGTGTGCCGGTGGCACCAAGGGTCGCGTTCGACTGGCAAACAGGCGAGGCAACACTGCAGGGTCCCGCGCGCGGTCATTACCTGATCGACGGTAAAGTGCCGAAGGTCGGGCAGGTCTTCCGCGCGCCTGGTCAAGCCGAAGTTCTGCGCCAGATCGCCAAGCGGGGGCGCGACGCCTTCTATTCTGGCGATATCGCGCAAGACATGGTCGATGCACTGACGCAAATGGGCGGGGGACATTCGCTTGCTGATTTTCAGGCAACCAAATGCACCGAAGCCCAGCCCGTAGTTGGCAATTATCAGGGTGTTGACCTTGTCGAACACCCACCAAACGGTCAGGGTGCGACCGCGATCCTGCTTTTGAACATTCTGAAAAGCTTCGATCTGGCCAGCATGGATCCCTTCGGGACCGAGCGCATACATATCGAGGCCGAAGCCTCGAAACTGGCATATGATGCGCGGAACCGGTTCATTGCAGACCCTGATCACAATGCGCGGGCCGAGTTATTCTGCGATCAGGTCTTGGCCGACAGGCTGGCAGCCCTGATCGACCCCAAACGCGCGATGCCTGCGGCGCCCCTCCTGACCGAGGCAATCCACAAAGACACCGTTTACATTACGGTCGTTGACCGCGACCTGATGGCCGTTTCCCTGATCTATTCGATCTTCCACAGCTTTGGCTCGGGCATCGCGTCCGAGAAATACGGGATACTGCTGCAAAACCGAGGGGCCGGATTCACGCTTGAACCCGGGCACCCCAATGAAATGGGCCCCGGCAAACGCCCGATGCACACGATCATCCCGGGTATGCTCTGCGAAAATGGGCGCGTCACCATGCCATTCGGCGTTATGGGCGGCGCTTTTCAACCAACCGGGCACGCCCGGCTTTTGTCCAACCTGACAGATCACGGGCTGGGACTGCAGCAAAGTATTGACACCCCGCGTGCCTTTGCAGATGCAGGCGTTCTTAAGCTAGAGCGCGGAATTCCGCCCAAGGTTGCTCAACAATTGGCCAGCATGGGTCACAATGTCCAAACTCCAGAAACACCACTTGGCGGCGCCCAGGCAATCAGGATCCGTGAAGATGGCGTTTTGGAAGGCGGAAGCGATCCCAGGAAAGACGGTTGTGCGCTGGGATATTGATCCGAGCGCAGAGCGCGCACCCGATCAGTTCAAATGAAAGTGCAGCGGATATGCCCCGTTTTCGAACGGGCCGAACATGTCGGGGATATCAGGATGTTCCACAGGTTCGCCCGACTGATCGGCAATCAGGTTTTGTTCAGAAACATAAGCAACATAGAAGGATTGATCATTCTCTGCCAACAAATGATAGAACGGCTGATCCTTGATCGGGCGGCTGTCTTCCGGAATGGCCTGATACCATTCTTCGGTATTGGAAAACTCTGGATCCACGTCGAAAATCACCCCCCGAAAGGGATGTTTTTTGTGGCGGACCACCTGGCCCAAACGGTACTTGGCGTTTGTCTTAAGCATTTTCACAGCCCCCAAGGGTCTTACTACCTCTTTCCGCGCGAGAATGCCAATCATTGATCTGAAATTTAGGGAAACAGTCTGTGAACCTCTTACTAACAGTCTTTGAAATCGTGGCCCCTGTCTTTCTTTTGGCGGGTATCGGCTTTGTCTGGGTCAAACTGGGGTTTGAATACAGGCTGCAGTTTGTAACCCGCCTTGCGGTTACCCTTGCGGTGCCCAGCCTTATCTTTGTTGCGCTGATGCAGACCGAGATCCCGGCCGGTGAACTGACGCGTTTCACTGTGGCGGCCATTGCGGGTCACGTCGTGCTTGCAGTTGCCTTTGAGGTATTCGTGCGGCTTGGCGGATTGGATCGACGGACGTATCTGGCGCCGTTGATCTTTGGGAACACCGGAAATCTTGGATTGCCCTTGTGCCTGTTTGCCTTTGGTCAGGCGGGTTTGGGGTTTGCGGTCGTGTTTCTGGCCGTTACCGCGTTGCTTTCGTTCACTTACGGCATCTATCTGGTCGCGGGCAAAGGCGCGTTTGGCAAAGTTGCCCGCGAACCGATGGTATGGGCCACATTGCTCGGCGCGCTGTTCCTGTGGCGCGGATGGGAGACCCCGGTCTTTCTGACCAATACACTGGACTTGCTGGGGCAAATGGCGATTCCCATGATGTTGATCACCGTGGGCGTCGCCATCGCGCGCCTGACCACCCGCAAGTTGGGTCAGGCCATCTGGCTTTCATTGCTCAAACTCGCGGTTTGCTTTGTTTTAGGGTGGGGGATCGCGGTGGCGTTTGACCTTGATGCCGTCGCATTTGGGGTGCTGCTTGTGCAAATGTGCACGCCGGTTGCGGTGACTTCATACCTGCTGGCCGAGCGGTTTGACGCAGATTCAGACGCCGTCGCCGGGCTGGTCATGGTCTCAACTGTTCTGTCTGTTGCCGCTTTGCCTATTATTCTAGCTATCGTTCTATAGCGATTGTGATTTCCTCGGAGCGCAATCTGCGCTAGAATAAAGAAAAAAGGCACGAGGCACATGAGCAGAATTCTTATCGTACTCTTCGGGGTGCTGCTTTTGGCATCCTGTGGGGGCGGGTCAAAGCAACCGCCCAGCAAGCTAAATGACGCGTGCAGCATTGCGCGCGAACGGCCGGATTATATCAAGGCATTCAAAAGCACCGAGCGCAAATGGGGCGTCCCGGTTCACGTCCAGATGGCGACTATCTATCAGGAAAGCCGCTATCGCCATGACGCAAGGACACCGCATCAATACGTGTTGGGCGTCATCCCGATGGGCCGTCAAAGCAGCGCCTATGGGTTCAGTCAGGCACTGGACGGAACCTGGGATGAATACCAGAAAGAGACCGGCAAACGCCGTGCCAAGCGCGACCGTATCCGGGACGCTTCGGATTTCATCGGCTGGTACATGAACAAAAGCTATGAGCGGAACGGGATTCATCCCAGCGACACGCGCAACCAGTATCTCGCCTATCACGAAGGTCATACGGGATATGCACGTGGTAGCCACTACAGCAAGACTTGGCTGTTGAACGTCGCAAATGACGTGGATGCGCGCGCCAAGCTGTATCAGGCACAGTTGGCCGGCTGTCGGTACTAAGAGAACTCAGCGGGTCAGCGATTGCCTGACCCGCTTCGCGCGCGGTTGGAAAACAGGCTTTGATCCAACCTGTTATCCGTATCCAATTGGCCCAGCAAAACAGTAGTCTGGCTACCGGCATTGTCGTGGATGACCCATTTGCGCAGCTCTATCGGATCGCCAGTGAACATCAACTCAATCCGGCCCGAATCGGGATTTTTCGGGTCCTGAGCGGTAACGACCGTGGCTGTTCCGTCAAAATCATGCCCGACGACCATATTGGCCTGCCCCAGATTGACGTTGCGCGCCAGTACCAGCGACAACGGTGTGCGCTTCAGCGGGTATTGCTCGGGTGGTTGGTTGGATTTCGGGTCGAATATCTGAACCGTTCCTGCACGCGCCAGAACAACCGCGCTGCTTGGTGGATCATATTCAAACCGCATCTTGCCCGGCCGTTCCATCCACAGTTTACCAGTGCTCAATGAACCGTCATCATTGACCTGCGTAAACGTGGTCTCAACGGTTTTCAGACCGTTGAGATAGTTGGAGATCTGCGACAAAGGCAGTTTTTCAGCGGCCCACGCAGCCGGCGCAGCCAGCGTCAGGGCCAGGGCAAAAGCAATCTGTTTCATGATCTACCAGATATGCGTTTCGCCGCTGTTATTAAATATCCAAATCCGATTTCAGGGGTGCCTAAAACAGCAGACGCGCTGAAACCCATAATTTCAGCGCGTCACTTGATTTTGATACGGCGGTATTCCGCAAAGCCACTTATTGCTCGGGCACAAGGATTTCGCGTTTTCCGACATGGTTTGCCGAGGAAACAACGCCTTCATCCTCCATCTGCTCGACCAGTCGCGCGGCTTTGTTGTATCCGATGGCGAGTTTTCGCTGAATATACGAGGTCGAACATTTTCGATCCTTGATCACGATCGCCACGGCCTGATCGTACAAAGCGTCCTCACCGTTCGTGTTGCCACCAGTGTTCAGGCCCAGCACGGCGTCAATATTGTCGGCTTTTTCCTCGGCCGGGCCATCCACGACGCCGCTCATGTAATCTGGCGGGCCGAACTGTTTCAGGTGGCTGACGATTTCCTCGACCTCTTCATCCGAGACAAACGGACCATGGCAGCGCGTGATCTTGGCACCACCCGCCATATAGAGCATGTCCCCCTGCCCCAGCAGTTGTTCGGCACCCATCTCGCCCAGAATGGTGCGGCTGTCGACCTTGGACGTCACCTGAAACGAAATCCGGGTGGGGAAGTTCGCCTTGATCGTACCGGTAATCACATCGACCGAAGGTCGTTGCGTGGCCATGATCAGGTGAATACCCGAAGCCCGCGCCATCTGAGCCAGACGCTGAATGCAGGCTTCGATCTCTTTTCCTGCAACCATCATCAGGTCGGCCATCTCGTCGACGATGACCACGATATAGGGCATCGCTTCGGGCGCGAATTCTTCGGTCTCAAACACCGGTTCGCCCGTCTCATCATCGAATCCCGTCTGGACCGTGCGGCTGAACATTTCACCCTTGGCCAGCGCGTCTTTCACACGGCCGTTGTAGCCTGCGATGTTGCGCACGCCCATTTTGGACATTTTGCGATAACGATCCTCCATCTCACCCACGACCCATTTCAGGGCAACCACAGCCTTTTTCGGGTCGGTCACAACAGGGGACAGCAGATGCGGGATGCCGTCGTAAACCGAAAGTTCCAGCATCTTGGGGTCGATCATGATCAGGCGGCATTCATCCGGCGTCAGCTTGTACAGCAGCGACAGGATCATCGTGTTGATTGCCACCGACTTACCGGAACCCGTAGTCCCCGCGATCAGCAGGTGAGGCATTTTCGCAAGGTTCGCCACAACGGATTCACCGCCGATATCCTTACCCAAGGCCAGAGGCAGCGCGTGGTTGCCATCGCCAAAATCGCGGCTTGCAAGGATTTCACGCAGCACTACCATTTCGCGATTGTCGTTGGGCAGTTCGATCCCGATTACCGAGCGGCCCGGCAATGTCGAAACCCGCGCCGACAGCGCCGACATGGACCGAGCAATGTCATCGGCCAGACCGATCACCCGGCTTGCTTTCAGGCCCGGTGCGGGCTCAAGCTCGTACATGGTGACAACGGGGCCGGGGCGGACGCTGACGATCTCACCCTTCACGCCGTAGTCGTCCAGCACGTTTTCCAGCATCCGCGCGTTTTCCTCCAGCGCCTCATCGCTCAGGTGGTGGCGCTGAATGCTGGAGGGGTTCGACAGCAGCCCCAAAGGCGGCAGTTCGAAATCCGAATGCCTTTCCTCAAAGGACAGCGCTGGCTGTGCCTCGGCCTGCGCACGGCGCGACGGTTGCGGTGCGCGGCGCACAGGCTGTGCAACCACTGGCTTGCGGGGTTCGGCAACCGGGATTTTTACAGCCGGGCGCTGTTGCGGAGCCGGTTCTGCCACATCTTCAAACACGGCCCCCTCTTCGTAATCCGCGCCGAGCGTATCCTCTTGCACGACAGACTCTTGCCAATCGTCTGTCAGAGGTGCCGACATCATCGGTTCCACCGGCAGACCCGCCGACGTCATCGGCGGTTCAGGCGGCAACTCACCCGCCCCACCCGCATTCAGGATAAGCGGATCGGGGCCCCGGCCGCGCCCCTTGGTCAACGGCAGGTTCGGATTCGGCTCAGGCGTCATCTCGCCGGTTGCGACTTTGCGGTTGCGCACGGCGGCGGAAATTTTTGACCGAATGCGGTCTTCACCCGGCATCTCATCAAACCCAGCAACAGGCTCACGATCCAGCAGTTCAGGCTCGGGCATCGGCTCTGGGCGGCGGATCAAGGAAGGCATCCGCGCAAGAAGGCCTGTTTTCACAGACTCCGGCGACTCGAGTGGGGGTTCGTCGAATACGGGGTCGGCATAGGCCAGTTCATCTTCAAAAACAGCTTCGGCGGCTTCTGCCCTTGCCGATTTGCGGTCGTCCCATTGCCCGCGGCGATCACGGGCGGCCTGCGCTGTCGCTGCGGCGCCCCGGCCCAGCAGGTTCATCAACCCATCGTATGACATGACCAGACCCAACAGGAATGCACGGAACCCTTTGCGCACATCATCCTTGGTGAACCCCAGAACAAACACGCCAAGCGACAACATTCCGATCGCCATGGCCAAAGACATCACCTTGACCATGAAATGCGACGAGATCGGCAACAGCGTCAGCAAAGCGCCCATAACCGTGTCGCCAAAAAGACCACCCAGCCCAAAGCTGTGTGTGATACGCCACGCCTCGCCCGGGACAAGCGTTGCCGCGTAAACGGAAACAATCGCGATCCAGATCGGGGCAAAGATCAGCCGGGCAATCGCACGTTCTTCACCAAAATGACCTGCAAATCGCACGCCCCATCCGATCAGAACCAGCGCGATGCTCCAACTGCCCCAGCCGACAATCATGAACAGGGGCGCGGCAATCGACGCACCGATCCGGCCCATCCAATTCTGCACCGGCGCATCGGTCGACACCATCCAGTTGGGATCGTCCGGCGTGTAAGACCAGATCATCGCGGCTGCAGCCAGGCCCAGCAGAATCAAGGCAATGCCGATCAGCTCTTTGCTGCGCCGCTCAATGGCGGCTTGCGTCGTACTGTCCAGCAAAGGATCGCGATTGCGCGCGTTATATGATGCCATTTTGCCCTCGTACCTCACGAATAGATGCAATCGCGGAGCTTGATCAGCCCTTGCTGCAACTCTGTTTTTGGGGCCACCAAAGCAGCCCGGATAAATTGTTCGCCCGGGTTTTGCCCCGGATCGCCTTGAGAAAGATATGCGCCCGGCAGTACCCGGACCCCGGTTTCCTGCCACAGCTTCAATGCGGTTTCTTCGCCATTATCGACCGGCAACCAAAGGAAAAACCCGGCCTGCGGTGCCATATACCCCTGAATGCCAGCGAATACCTGATCCGCAATGGCGTATTTTGCCTGATAGAGCGCGCGGTTCTCGGCCACATGCGCCTCATCCGCCCACAGCTTTGCCGCAGCCGCCTGCAAAGGCAGCGGCAAGGGTGCGCCCGCGTAGTTGCGCAGTTGTTTGACCCGTTTGATCGTCTCGGGGCCACCTGCGATCAGGCCGGAACGCAAGCCGGCGACGTTTGACCGCTTGGATAGCGAATTGAACAATGTGATCCGCTCAGGATCTGCGCCCAGTTGCTGCGCGACGGTCAAAACGCCGGTCGGCACCTCATCGCGGTAGATTTCGGAATAGCATTCATCCGCGAAGATGCGGAAATCGTATTTTTCGGCCAGCCGGATCAGTTCGGCCCAGTAGTCGCGCGACGCCACCGCGCCCTGCGGATTGGCCGGGGAACAGATATAGGCCGCAACCGTGCGGTTGAGAACATCCTCGGGCAGACCTGCGTAGTCCGGCAGATGGCCGGTGGCAGCGGTGGCAGGCACAAATACCGGCTCGGCCCCGATTGAGATCGAGGCGACCATATAGACCTGATAAAAGGGGTTGGGGCATAGGATGACCGGTTTATGACCGTTCTTTTCCTCGGGGCACAATGCCATTGCCGCGTTGTACAGCCCCTCGCGCGTACCGTTCAGGGCCATGACATTGGCGTCTGGGTCCATCGTCACACCATACCGGCGATTGATCCAATCGGTGATTGCGCCACGCAGCGCAGGAGAGCCCTCATTTGGGGGGTATCCCTGAAATCCGGCCGCGTTTTCCATGATTACATCTGTCACCCATGCGGGAAAATCGTGCATGGGCGCGCCGATGGTCATGTGAATGACATCACCGCCCGGCTGGTGATGATCCAACAGGGTGCGCAGACGCGGGAAAGCATATTCCGGTAGGTTCGAGAACCGCTCGGGAAAATTCATAACTACTGCCTCAATGCCGGGATCGTTTTCGCCCCGTTTTTTGGCAGATTACAGGTCGGATTCCGCTTCGTCCAGACAAAGCGACGCCGAATCAGGGGATTGTGGCATTCACGCCAGAGCGGTTTCGACCGCCGCACCCACCCGCAAAAGCGCTTCTTCCGATCCCGGATACCCCATCATCATCAACCCGCACCCCGCCGTTCCCGTCGGAACGGTCAGCGCGGCCAATCCCATCAGATTGCCGATCCGGGTGTTGCGCAATGCCAGCAGGTTCTCGGTGACATAGTAGTCATGATCCGTCATCAACCGCTCAAGATTTGGGGGAAGTATCGGCGCGGTTGGGGCCAGCACTGCGTCAAAACCGGCCGTCGCCGCATCCCATGCGGTCCTGCAGGCTTTCAACCGGGACCAGGCCGCAATGTAATCCGGCCCTGACACGTTCTTGCCCGCGCGGAACCGCTCCAGAATCTCTGGGTACATTGCATCGGGGTTGGCCTCGATCACGTCGCGCCACAGACCGTAGGCTTCGGTCGTATAGAGGACACCGGACAGGCTCATGGCGTCGTTCAGTTCGGGCACCTCTAGCGGGACAATCTCGGCTCCGGCCTCTCGCAAACGGTCCAGTGCGGACTCGTAAGCCGCGCCCGGGCCATCCCGCAGATCATCCTTGGCCACGTTCTGCAAATCGGCGAAACGGCGGCCCTGCAGCGTTGCACCCCGCAGGTCAGCGGGCGTGCCGCCTTCCAGCAGCGCCAACAGATGGGCGGCGTCCTCGACAGAACGCGCCAATGGGCCAATCGTATCAAACCGCAAACACAAGGGCACAGTCCCCTCAAGCGTTACGCGCCCTGCCGTGGTCTTCAACCCGACAAGATTGTTCCAAGCCGAAGGAATACGGACCGACCCTCCTGTGTCCGACCCAATACCGCCCGCGGCCAGCCCCCACGCGACCGATGCTGCAGCACCCGAGGAAGACCCGCCCGGCACCGCGTCGACATCGTCGATACAGGGCGGCGTTCCGGTGATCGGGTTCAGACCCAGCCCGGAAAAGGCCAGTTCGCTCATATGGGTCTTTCCCAGACAAACCGCCCCCATCGCCGTTGCATTTCTGACAACAACCGCATCCCGGTCAGGGACGCGCCCTTTCAAAAGGGCTGATCCGGCCTCGGTCTCTGTATCAGCGGTATCAAACAAGTCTTTCCAACTGATCGGCACCCCGTCCAGCAGGGACCGGCGCAAGCCCAGTTTGACCCGCACGCGCGCAGCTTCGGCCTCGGCGCGGGCGCGTGTTTCGGTAACGCGGGCATAAATGCAGTCCCGGTGGGGGTGCGCGGTAATGGCGGACAAGTAGGTTTCGGTCAATTCGACAGGGTCGATCTGGCCCATTCCAATGCCTCGGCCCAGATCACACGCGGTCATGTTCAACCAATCCTGCATTCCTACCCCCTTGGAAAAATTCGCTTTGGGCGACGGTAGCGACAGGACCGCATATGGACAATCCCGAAAGGGCGCGCATATTGCACGGCATGGAACACAAGCCCGATATCCTGATCGTTGGTGGCGGTCTGAACGGTCCCGCCTTGGCGCTGGCATTAGCTCAGACAGGACACACCGTCACCATCATCGACGCCCTGGCCGAGAAAGTTCGGAAAAACGCCGCGTTCGACGGGCGAGCCTATGCGCTTGCGTTGGCCTCTCAACGCTTGCTGCAAACAATTGGTGTGTGGGAACGGGTCGCCGACCACGCCCAGCCGATGCTTGAGATCAAGGTCACGGACGGGCACGCAGGGACTGGGCCATCACCCTTCTTCATGCATTTCGATCACGCCGAGATCGAAGAAGGCCCGATGGGATACATGGTCGAGGATCGCCATCTGCGCCGAGCCCTTTTGGATGCGATGGACGCGGACAGCAACATCACGCAGATCAGTGGCCGAACAGTCATTGCGCAGGATCACGACGCAACGGGCGTCACCCTAACTCTGAATGACGGCTCGACCCTGACGGGCTGCCTGCTTGTGGGGTGCGATGGTCGCCGCAGCGGTACGGCTGCGCGTGCAGGCATCAAGCGCAGCGGATGGGATTACGGACAGACTGCTCTGGTCTGCGCCATCGAACATGACCTGCCCCATCACGGTATCGCGCATCAGTTTTTCATGCCGCCGGGTCCGCTTGCGATCCTGCCATTAACCGGCAACCGCAGCTCGATTGTCTGGAGCGAACGGACCGACGCTGCAAAACGCATCAATGCCCTGCCCGAAGCGGATTATCTGCAGGTCCTGCGCCCTCGCTTTGGTGATTTCCTTGGTGATATCAAGCTGGCCGGGGATCGGTTCACTTATCCTTTGAACCTGACGATAGCGAACGCATTCATTGGCGAACGAATGGCCCTAGTCGGAGATGCCGCACACGGTATGCACCCTATCGCCGGTCAGGGGCTTAATGCCGGGTTGCGGGACGTGGGTGCGCTGGCCGAGGTGCTGACCCTGGCCGGACGGCGCGGCGAGGATATCGGATCGGTTCTGGTGCTGGAGCGCTATCAGGAGTGGCGGCGCTTTGACACGGCGTCGCTGGCGATGGCGACAGACGTGTTCAACAAACTGTTTTCAAATGACAAACCTCTGTTACGCGTTGGGCGCGACATCGGGATGGGGATCGTCGGGTCACTTCCGGGCCTGCGCCGGGGCTTCGTGCGCGAGGCCGCCGGGCTGACCGGGGACCTGCCGAAACTGCTTCAGGGGCGTCCGATTTAATCCAGTTGCCGCGCCTCGTCGACCAGCATCACCGGAATGCCGTTGCGGATCGGAAAAGCCAGCCCCGCAGCCTTTGAAACCAGTTCCTGCTTTTCCGCATCATAGTGCAGGGTTGTCTGCGTCTGCGGGCAAATCAACGCCTCAAGCATACGGCGGTCAAAGGCATGTTCAGGTGTGGTCATTGCAGCTTTTCCTCGCTCGATCCGCCGCGCATGGCGAATTCGATCAGTGTTACCAAAGTTTCGCGACGGGTACGCAGGCAGGGCGCTTCTAGCAAGGCCTGTTTTTCCTCGGGGTCAAAATCCAGCAGCATGGACAGCGAGTTGACCAGCAGTTCATCATCCGCGTCCTTCAACGAATCCCAGTCGGTCGATAGCTGCCGGGACGAAAAAAACCGCTCTAGCAGCGTCAGAAAGTTTGTGCGGTTGAACCCGTCATCTTGTTCGGCCCGGCCCAAGTCGCGGTCAAACCCATCCCAGGACACCTGGCAGCGACGATAAGGGGTAAAGGCGTCCAACTCGGACTTGACGCGAAAGCGCGAAATCCCGGTCAGCGTAATCAGGTAACGGCCATCTTCGGTTTCCGAAAACTGCGTCACCCGCCCCGCGCAGCCGATCTGGTGCAGCTTGTCGTCGTCGCTTTGGCAGGGGTTCGGCTGCACCATCCCGATCAAACGCTCGGGCGTTTTCAGGGCGTCGTCCAACATCTGTAGATAGCGCGGCTCGAAAATGTGCAGCGGCAGGCGCGAGCGGGGCAACAGCAGCGCCCCGGGCAAAGGAAAGACGGAAACCGTTTCCGGCAGATCAGCGGGATGCATCATGTACCCCAGTGTAGCTCTGATCAGAGATTAGGCAAATATCATCGAGCTAAGTTTGCGCCGCCCATTCAGAACAATCGGGTCGTTTGGCTTGAGCGCGTCGAAGATCGTGAACAACTGCGCCTTGGCTGCGCCGTCGTTCCATTCGCGATCCCGACGGAACAATTCAAGCAACTGGCTTACGGCCTCTTCCACATCACCATTGGCATGCAACGCCTGCGCTAGGTCGAACCGGGCCTGATAGTTGTTCGCGTCAGCCTGAACCGCCGCAGTCAGTTCGGCCACAGGGCCCGCATCTGCGGCTTGTTTGGCCAATTCCAGTTGCGCATGCGCCGCCTCCACTTCGGCAGAGGTGGAAATTTCGGCAGGGGCACCGTTCAAAATGGCCTCGGCCTGTTCCAGATCACCGGCTGCGATATGGGCGCGCACCAAACCGCCATAAGCCGCCGCATGGTTCGGATCCTCGCCCAGAATGGCAGCAAAGGTCTGCGCGGCGTCCGCAGCGGCGCCTTCCGACAGCATTTCTTCGGCCGCTTGAACGGCGTCATCCAATTGCCCGCCCGGGCTTTCGCCCCCTGCTGCTTCGATGACACGGTCGACAAATGCCTTGATCTCGGACCCCGGCAACGCGCCTTGAAACCCGTCAACCGGCTGACCCTTGAAAAACGCATAGACGGTCGGAATAGACTGAATACGCATTTGCGAGGCGATCATCTGCGCCTCGTCCACGTTGATCTTGACCATCTTCACTGCGCCCTTGGCGGCGGTCACAGCGTCTTCCAGCAGAGGTCCCAGAGTTTTGCACGGCCCGCACCATGGCGCCCAGAAATCCACGATGATCGGAGTTTCCTGCGAAGCCTCGACGACGTCGGCCATAAACGTGGCCTCGGACCCGTCCTTGATCAGATCCGCTGTATCGGGGCTGGCTGCGCTGTTCAGAAGGTCCATGACACTCACTCTTTCGTTCGAACTTGCGCCCTATATGCAACCGCATAGGGCAGAAACCAAGGGTTGAATTGCAGAATTAAAGGTCGAAAGTAGCAAAGACCGGAGCGTGATCGCTGGGCTTGTCCCATCCGCGCGCATCGCGCAACACGCGGCTGGAATGCCCCGCGTTCGAGATATCAGGCGTGGCCCAGACGTGATCCAGCCGCCGTCCCTTATCGGCCGCATCCCAATCGCGCGCACGGTACGACCACCAGCTGTAAAGCTGCCCCTCAGGGATATCCTGGCGGGTGACATCGACCCATCCGCCTGCATCCTGCGTCTCGGCCAGCGCTTCAACCTCGATCGGCGTGTGCGAAACGACCTTGAGCAGTTGCTTGTGCGACCAAACATCATCCTCGCGCGGGGCGATGTTCAGATCACCCACCAGAATGGACTTTTCGGGCTTTTCAGCATGGAACCAGTCGCGCATGTCGGTGAGGTAATCCAGCTTCTGCCCAAACTTCTCATTCACCTCACGATCCGGCACATCGCCACCTGCGGGGACATAGAAGTTCTGGATGGTCACGCCGTTTTCCAGCCGTGCCGCGATGTGGCGGGCATGGCCAAGACCAGCGAAATCCTTGTCACCCACTTCCTCCATCGGGATACGCGACAGGATCGCAACGCCATTATATCCCTTCTGCCCACGCGCAACCATGTGGGTATAGCCCAGTTCCGCAAAGCCTTCGGTCGGGATCTTCTCGACCGGCGATTTACACTCTTGCAGACACAGCACATCGGGGGCTTCGTCGTGCAGCAATTTCAGCACGATAGGCTCGCGCAGACGGACCGAGTTGATGTTCCAGGTGGCAAGGGTAAAGGGCATTGGGGAATCCTCTGTCGTGGGTTGCGCGGAGGTTAGCGTGGGTTGGGATGGGGTGCCATGGGGAAAGAGACTGCAAGTCTGTTCTGCGGACAATACAGTCGCTCATAGATGGCGCAATACTTGGGCTTTCAGCACGATCGGTATCCATTTGTTCAAGTCGTTTGGTTTTTCCGCAGCTCTCTAATGTTGCTTTGGGCGATAGGAAGTCTCGGTTAAGAATTTAAGTCGCAAGCAACATAGCGCGGAGGTACATTGAATGCCCAAAGGCATCTCGAAGCGGTTTATCTTAGGCGGTTTGGGTGCCGTGGTTGCGCTTAATACCTTAGCTTTCACGTGGTTCTTACTTTACGGACCAGGTGTTTGGACCGATAACATATCCAATCGCGACCTCTCTGATACAACCGTAGATGCTGGCCTGCCAAGAGAGGCGAACGGTCAATCCGCTGAACTCCTTTCAGCCTTTCACGGGCTCGATGCACTGCCTCGCGTCTCGAATGTGATTTGCAGAGGTTCTGAGGGTAATACCGGAATGCCTGTGATCTTCTCGACTGAAATAGACATTTCGACGATGCAGGCGGGGGATTTTCGGGTCACGACCCAATCAGGAGCAATTGGGACAATGCACTGCGCGTCAGTCCTGCCAGCCACAGACCCTGGTGAGTTGCGCACGGTTCTTTTGATAGGACAATTGGGACCCGCAGACAGCGACCCGCCTGTCAGAGTTGACATCATCGGCCATTTGCATTCCATCGATGGGACCGTGGATTATCGGGGAGCTAGTGTGCCGGTGATACCCCTCGAAGACGGCCCATCAATAACCCTGGCTGAAGTCGTGGAAGATTGGACACAAGTCGGTACGCTGGGGCCTCGCCGTGTCAGAGGCAGTCTTTGTCCGACAAAAGGAATCGTACAGGCAGTCCGTGTCACGTGGGAGGGCGGCGTGACATTGGAAGACGGCACCGAACCCGGCGAGGCAGAGCGCGACCTTTACACGATCACCGTCGCCGCAGCCGACGGTACCCGGCGCGACATAAAGCCAGCTGCGCTGGCCAACTTGGGTGACGGAGACAACAATCACATGCTCTGCGTGGACACGAGTGACATGCCCGTCTCGGTGTCTTTTCCCGCAAGCGTTCTGACTGACCCGAATGGCGATCTGAACCCGGCGACAAGGGCTGACGTTTCACCGCTGCGATGACCACTAATAGACCGCGATTTGGGTTTTGTGGCCTGCAGCTTTGGGGTTCATAAAAGCGAATACTGGATATGACTCGTATGATCATTTCTGCCGGCAGGAGGAAGAAACCGCTTTGGGCTCAAAGCAGACACCCATCCCCAACTTCCCACAAAAAAAGCCGGGCCAAAGGCCCGGCAGTCCAACAGGGAGGTACATGTCATTACCCGGACATGCACGGGTTGGGAGTAACCTAAATATATCTCCAGAGTATCACTTTGATCTGCATCATTCCATCAAAGTTACGACACAAGACGATATCCGCCCGACTCTGTGACCAAAAGGCGCGCGTTCGACGGATCGGGCTCGATCTTCTGGCGCAGGCGGTAGATGTGGGTTTCCAGCGTATGCGTGGTGACACCGGCATTGTATCCCCAAACCTCGTGCAGCAGCACATCACGCGCAACCACACCGTCGGCCGAGCGGTAGAGGAACTTGAGGATATTTGTCTCTTTCTCGGTCAGCCTGATTTTCCGGTCATCTTCGGTGATGAGCATCTTCATCGCAGGCTTGAAGGTATACGGCCCAAGAACAAAGACCGCGTCCTCGGACTGTTCGTGCTGGCGCAGTTGGGCACGGATACGGGCCAGAAGGACCGGGAATTTGAAAGGCTTAGGTACGTAATCATTGGCACCGGCATCAAGGCCCAGAATGGTGTCGGCGTCGCTATCGTGCCCCGTCAGCATCAGGATCGGACTTTTGACACCCTGCTTGCGCATCAGGCGGCACAGTTCGCGACCATCGGTATCTGGAAGGCCGACATCCAGAATAACCAGATCATAGATCGCTTCGCGGGCGCGCTCCATGGCGGACTGCCCGTCGGACGCTTCGAACACGTCAAAGTCTTCGGTCATCACAAGCTGCTCACTCAGAGCTTCACGAAGATCTTCGTCGTCGTCCACCAGCAGGATTTTCTTAAGCTGTGCCATATCTGGTCCTCCTAAGCCTTTTCCACCACTTGCGCGTCAAAGATGCAATCAACAAGGTTTGCTGCAATCGTCTCACGCCCTCGTGTCTGATGATGAGGAAATGTTTCACATTTCCGTCCGATCAGGCTACAGGAAGGGCTAATCGTTACAGGGTAACATAAATGAGTCTCATCCCGGATATCTCGGAACTGCTGGCACGCGCGCGTGCGGACCTGCGTATGGGCGTGCCTGTCATCCTGACAGATGACAGCGGCTTCAGCGTTCTTGCAATCGCGTCAGAAACACTAAGCGCCCAACGGCTTGCGGATTTGCGCGGGCTGGGCGGTGAACCGGTCGTCGCCATTACCGTGCGCCGGGCAGAAACGCTCAGGGCGCGAGCCTATGATGGGGATTTGGCACGGGTGATTATTCCAGCCGATGCGGATATCGGTTGGGTTCAAGCGGTCGCCGACCCGTCCGATGATCTGAACGCACCGATGAAAGGCCCCCTGATGACGCAACGTCAGGGCAGCTCCAGCCTGCATCGTATCGCCATTGCCCTGACCAAATCCGCCCGCTTGCTTCCCGCAGCCGTTGTTGTCCCCATTGATGACGGGCGCGCCTTTGCCAGCGCACATGGCCTCACCTGCATTGATCACACCCGGGCAGCACCGCATCTGGCAGACCGCAGCATTCTGAACGAAGTGGTAGCCGCGCGCCTGCCCATGGAGGTGTCCGAGGCCGGGCGGCTTCACGTCTTTCGTCCGGAAGATGGCGGCGAGGAACATTACGCCATCGAAATCGGACGTCCCGACCGTAGTAAACCCGTATTGGCCCGTTTGCACTCGGCCTGCTTTACGGGCGATCTCATGGGCAGCCTGAAATGCGATTGCGGCCCGCAGCTTCGGGGTGCGCTTGCCCAGATGGGAACGGAAGGGGCCGGGGTGCTGTTGTATCTGAACCAGGAAGGGCGCGGTATCGGGCTGGCCAATAAGATGCGGGCCTATTTCCTTCAGGATCAGGGCTTCGACACGGTCGAGGCCAACCATCGGCTGGGATTCGAGGATGACGAACGGGATTTTCGTTTGGGTTCGGATATCCTTAAATCTCTGGGGTTCAGTGCTGTCCGATTGCTGACCAACAATCCGGCCAAGATCGCGATGATGGAAAAAACGGGAATCGCCGTCACGGAACGCGTTCCGCTGAAGGTCGGAGAAACAGCCCATAATCGCGGGTATCTGGCGACCAAGGCGGAAAAATCGGGCCATCTGCTTTGATGCCCTCTGACCTCGTGCTTACACCGCGCGGCGTCCGGTTTGCCGGGCGCACGTTTCCCTGTTCGATCGGCAAGGGTGGGCTCAGCAACACCAAGCGTGAGGGCGACGGCGCAACCCCGACCGGTGTTCACCGTATCGTCGGTATGCTTTACCGCCCTGACCGGATCGCGGCGCCGACCCCATGGGCCATCCCGATTGGGCCGTGGGATCTGTGGTCGGATGACAGCCGCGATAACCGATATAACCAACTGGTCAGCGTGCCCTACCCGTTCAGCCATGAAAAGCTGCGCCGGCCGGATCCCTTATACGATCTGGTTCTGCTTACCGACTGGAACTGGCCGAACGCTGTTCCGGGAAAAGGTTCGGCAATTTTTCTGCATCAGTGGAGGAGACCGGGCTATCCCACCGAAGGTTGCGTTGCGTTTCGAAGGGAACACCTTCATTGGATCGCCGGAAGGATAACACCCGATACGCGGCTGATTATTCCTGCGGTTTGACACGCTCGCCAAAGATCGCCGATCCGACACGCACATGGGTTGCGCCCAATGCGATGGCCTTTTCAAAATCACCGCTCATGCCCATGGACAGCCCCGTTAGCCCGTTCCGGTCTGCGATTTTGGCAAGCAGCGCAAAATGCAGCGCGGGCTCTTCCTCGACCGGAGGGATACACATCAACCCGGCCAATGGCAGGTCCAGATCACGGCATTCGGCGATGAATGCATCTGCCTCGGCAGGAATGACACCGGCCTTCTGATCCTCTTCCCCGGTATTCACTTGTATGAACAAGTCGGGACAGGCTCCGATCTCTTGCGCCAGACGCGCCAGCGTTCTGGCGAGCTTGGGGCGATCGACAGAGTGTATCGCGCTGAACAACTCCATGGCCTGACGCGCCTTGTTCGTCTGGAGCGGTCCGATCAGATGCAGATCAATATCAGAATAGTCCCGCATGAAATCGGGCCATTTCTCCATGGCCTCTTGCACCCTGTTTTCCCCAAAACAGCGGTGCCCCTCATCCAGAACACCGCGAACGCGTTCGTTCGGCTGTACCTTGGACACGGCAATCAGCTTAACAGACCCGTTTGGCCGCCCGGCAGCGGTTTCAGCTTTTTGGATACGAGTGGCAATATCATGCAGCGACATGGGGATCCTCAATTGGTTTGAGGCAGCAAAACACCATGTCAGCCCAAAAGAAAAGGGCAGGTCCGAAGACCTGCCCTTAAACCTTGCGGTTCAGATCAACTTAGAAGTTGAACTGAGCACCGAAGTCAGCACGGATGGTGCTGTCTGCGCTGCCGACTTTGCTGTCGCCGATACCACCGCGCAGCGATGCACCGCCACCCAGGTCGTAGATTGCGCCGATACCATACTGACGGGTGTCACCGTCAGCCGAACCGTCACCGTAAGCGGCGGTCAGGGTCAGAGCCGAACCAACGTTGTAAGCTGCCGACAGACCGTAGAAGGTGTCGTCGGTTGCTTCACCAGCTGCGTTCGGAGCGGTGTCGCTTTCGTCACCGACAAACAGGGTGCCCGAGAAGTCGCCCCATTCACCACCCAGGGTGAAGACCAGCAGGTCGGGGTCGATGCCGAACGAGCCACCATCGGTCTGACCGTAGGCCAGAGCTGCAGTGATGTTGTTGAAGGTGTAGGTCGCGCTGATGTCCCAGCGGTCTGCATCTTCAGGAACACCGCCGAATGCAACGGTTGCCTGATCATACGATGCGCCGAATGCGAAGTCGCCAACTGCGTACTGGAAGAACACAGCGTTCGAACCCGAACCGGTCGACGAGTAACCCAGGAAGCTGTAGTTAACGCCCGAGTACTGGCCGATGAAGTTTTCCAGGCCCGGCTCGTTACCGTAGTAGTTTGCCAAGTTGTCGAAGGCACCTGCAACGTTGCCCGCGTCAACACGCAGACCACCGTAGATGACCGAGAAGCGTGCGCCGTTCAGGCCGGCTGCGTTTGCTTCACCGTTGCCGGCGTTTTCGTCAGCCTGCAGACGAACACGAGCCGAGAACTCAACGCCGCCATCGGTTTCAACGACGCCGTCGATGTTCAGACGGAAGCGCGAGATCAGGATGGTGTTGTCGGTGTCGACAGTGGCGGTACCAGCGCCGGTGATAGCACCGCTTGTGGTGGTGGTGAAGTTCGCAACCGAACCGGTGCGGTCTTCTTGGTATCCAATACCAAAGCGGCCGTAACCGCTAAAGCGTACGTCGGCCGCTGCAACACTTGCGGTTGCGATCAGAGCGGTCGATGCGAAGAGAACTTTTTTCATCTTGTTTCCCTCGGTTTCAAAGTTTTTCTACTCGACACATGCCTCAGCACATGTCTCAGCACGGGAACCGTTTCGCTCTTTTTGCCCCCTTCGCGCAAGCACGGCATAATTGTACAGCCTGCATTGGCAACAGATTGGTGCAAGGATGCCACAGTCCGTTTTGAGCCTTAAAGCATCAGCAATACCGCTTATTTGTTACAATAAGAGGGTTGTTGCCGCACTGGACCTTGTCTAGGAGTATCACTGAACGAACGAGACCAAGTGAAACAGGACCAGTCGACGATGCGCCTGCAGACGATTATCGGTTTGATCATAGTGGCTGCCGCAGTGTCGGCCTGCGGACAGAATCGAGGGGCCGCGCCGAACCCTGATCTGCTTAATACAGACAGCGGACGATCAAGCGAACGCGAACTGAACGATCCCAACCGTTCGACCATCTGGGATGTATTCGACACCAGAAACGCAGAGCAGGTTACAAATGTGAACCGCTATCTGTGGGCGGCGTCGCTGGATGTATTGAATTTCCTGCCCGTACAAGAGGTCGACCCATTTACTGGCATAATTGTAACGGGTTACGGGACACCCCCGGGTGGCGGGCGCTCGTATCGGGCGACGGTTCATATCAGCGACCCTGCTCTGGCGGCGCGCTCTTTGTCGGTGGCATTGCAATCCAGCGGCGGCGCACCGGTCAGCGCCGCAACTACACGCGCGGTCGAGGATGCCATCCTGTCCCGCGCCCGTCAGTTGCGTATTGCGGACAACAAGCTCTAGCAACCCACCGAAAATCACAATATTACCACGCCGGGTTCATTCCCGGCGTTTTCATTCATGAAGGACCGCACGATGTCGCGCTACTCGGCCAACGAAATCGAAGCTAAATGGCAAGAGGCCTGGGACAAGGCCGGGATCTTCACCGCCAACCACAAGGCGGATAAGCCGAAATATTACGTGCTTGAGATGTTCCCCTACCCGTCTGGCCGAATCCATATGGGCCATGTGCGCAATTACACGATGGGCGACGTGATCGCGCGGCACAAACTGGCAACCGGCCACAATGTGCTGCACCCGATGGGCTGGGACGCGTTTGGGATGCCTGCGGAAAACGCGGCGATGGCCATTGGCGGCCACCCCAAAGACTGGACCTATGGCAATATCGCCGACATGCGCGGTCAGATGAAACCGCTGGGTCTGTCGATCGACTGGTCGCGCGAGTTTGCAACCTGTGATCCGGAATATTACGGCCAGCAACAGGCGCTGTTTTTGGATATGCTCGAGGCTGGTCTGGTTTACCGCAAGAACGCCGTGGTGAACTGGGATCCCGTCGATATGACCGTTCTGGCCAATGAACAGGTTGAAAACGGCCGCGGCTGGCGCTCGGGTGCGCTGGTCGAGCGCCGGGAACTGACGCAGTGGTTCTTCAAGATTTCCGACTATTCCGAGGAATTGCTGGACGCGCTGGATACGCTGGACAACTGGCCTGCCAAAGTCCGCCTGATGCAGGAAAACTGGATCGGCAAGTCGCGCGGCTTGCAGTTCGGCTTTGAACGCACTGATGGCGGCGAACCGATCACCGTCTACACGACCCGCCCTGATACGCTGATGGGGGCGTCTTTCGTCGGTATTTCACCCGACCATCCGATCGCCAAACAGCTTGAGGCGGAAAACCCAGAAGTTGCTGAATTTGTTGCGGAATGCCGCAAGGGTGGCACCACCGAAGAAGCGATCGAGACCGCCGAGAAGCTGGGCTATGACACCGGCATCAAAGTAAAACACCCGCTGGACCCGAATTGGGAACTGCCGGTCTGGATCGCGAACTTCATCCTGATGGATTACGGCACCGGCGCGATTTTCGCCTGCCCGGCCCATGATCAGCGCGATCTGGATTTCTGCCGCAAATACGGCCTGCCCGTGGTCGATACGTTCTTTGCGCTGGATGACGACTCTCCGGTCGACAAGCTCGCATTCGTTCCGCCGAAAACCGAAAAAGTCCGCTGGGTGAACCACTTCGCTGGCCTGACCGAGGCAACAGGCGACGAGGCCATCAACACCACCGTCGATTTCGCTGAAAAGGCCGGATGGGGCCAAGGTGTCACCAAGTACCGTCTGCGCGATTGGGGGCTAAGCCGCCAACGCTATTGGGGCTGCCCGATTCCCGTTGTCCATTGTGATACCTGCGGCGTGGTGCCCGAGAAGAAAGAGAACCTGCCGGTCCGCCTGCCCGACGATGTGACCTTTGACAAACCCGGCAACCCGCTGGACCGTCACCCGACCTGGCGCGACTGCGTTTGCCCGTCCTGTGGAGCACCGGCCAAGCGTGAAACCGACACGATGGACACGTTCGTCGATTCGTCGTGGTATTTCGCCCGGTTCACCGCTCCGCGCGCCGAAACACCCACCGATCTGGCCGAAGCCGAATACTGGATGAATGTCGACCAGTATATCGGCGGGATCGAGCACGCGATTCTGCACCTGCTTTATTCCCGCTTTTTTGCGCGGGCGATGCAGATCACCGGCCACCTGCCAAAAAAGGCGATTGAACCGTTCGATGCGCTGTTCACGCAAGGCATGGTCACGCATGAGATCTACCAGACGCGCGACGCCAATGGCCGCCCGGTTTATCACCTGCCGGAGGACGTGACCGACGGCAAACTGGCCGACGGCACCGAGGTTGAGATCATCCCCTCAGCCAAAATGTCGAAATCCAAGAAGAACGTGGTGGATCCGGTCAGCATCATCTCGGCCTTTGGCGCAGATACCGCCCGCTGGTTCGTTCTGTCCGATTCGCCGCCAGAGCGTGACGTTGAATGGACCGCATCGGGGGCCGAGGCCGCGTTCAAGCACCTCAGCCGCGTGCATCGCATCGCGTCGGAAATCGCGGAATCGGACGCTCCGGCCAATGCCGAAGACGAAACCCTGCTGCGCGAAATGCACAAGGCCATCCACGATGTATCCGGCGGGGTCGAATCCTTTGGCTTCAATGCGTCCATCGCCAAGCTTTATGCCTTTACCAACACGCTGGCCAAATCCAAGGCAGGCTCTGACGCCAAACGTCAAGCCGCTAAGACGCTGGCGCAACTTATGTCCCCCATGACACCACACCTGTCAGAGGAACTGTGGCAGTTACTGGGCGGCGAGGGGCTGGTTGCCACCGCCCCCTGGCCCGTCGCGGATGAGGCGATGCTGGTTGACGATACCGTCACCCTGCCGATCCAGATCAACGGCAAACGCCGCGCGGAAATCAGCGTTCCCAAGGATATGGACAAGGCAGAGGTTGAAAAAATCGCGCTCAGCACCGAAGCTGTGCAAAAGGCGCTGGATGGCAATGCGCCGAAAAAGGTGATTGTTGTCCCAGGCCGGATCGTGAATGTCGTTGTTTAACCGCAGAACCCTGTTAATGCTGCCGCTGGCGCTTGCCACCTGCGGTTTTGAGCCTGTTTACGCCCCCGGCGGATCAGGCGATGCCCTGAACGGCAAAGTTCAGGTTTCCGCACCAAATGATGTTGAAAGCTATTTGCTGGTTCAAAATCTGGAACAACGGCTGGGTCGCAGTTCCGGGTCAGTCAAGGATTATCAACTGGATGTAAACTTGGTCACCCAGACGCGGCGGGCGGCCATCCGAACAACCAACGAAACCGACCGGTATACGATCGAGGGCCGTGCCAGATTCGCCCTTAAGTCGAATGAAACAGGTCAGATTATGACTTCTGGAACGGTTTCGGACTTTGTCGGGTATTCGGCAGCGGGTTCGACAGTGTCGACCCTTGCGGATGAGCGCGACGCCACTGACAGGTTGATGGTCATTCTCTCTGATCAGATCGTCAGCCGCCTTTACGCGGCACCGGGCCTGACTCAATGAAACTCAGCCCGCGCGAGGCCGAGGGCTATTTCGCTAAACCGGACGCAGACAAGACCGGTCTGCTGATCTACGGGGCCGACGCCATGCGCGTGGCGCTGAAGCGCCAGCAGGTTCTTGCGGCGCTGTTGGGGCCCAATGCCGAAGAAGAGATGCGCCTGACCCGTCTGCCAGGGGCCGACTTGCGCGCGGACCCCGCTGCGCTTTTGGATGCGGTAAAGGCAGTTGGCTTCTTTCCCGGCCCCCGCGCCGTTCTGGTCGAAGACGCAACCGATGCCGCAGCGCCTGCGATCCTTGCGGCGCTGGAGGATTGGCGCCCCGGCGATGCGCAGATTGTCGTTACGGCTGGGCAGCTCAAGGCCAGTTCAAAAATGCGCAAGGCATTCGAGGCACATCCTGCAGCGTTTGCGACCGGAATTTACGATGATCCGCCTTCGCGCAACGAGATTGAGCGGGTTCTGACACAAGCCGGTTTGAAGAACATCCCTCGCGATTCCATGTCGGCCCTGACCGAGTTGGCTGCCGGCATCAGCCCCGGCGATTTCTCTCAGGCCATTGAAAAGCTGTCGCTTTACAAGTCCGGCGACGCAACTGAACTGACGATCGAAGATATCGAAGCTTGCGCCCCGCGCTCGACCGAGGCAGCATTGGATGATGTTCTCAACGTCGTTGCCGAGGGTCGCGCCGGAGAGATTGGTCCGCTGATCCGAAGGTTGCAATCGCAGGGCACCGATGCGGTCGCGTTGTGTATCGGGGCCACTCGGCATTTCCGCACGTTATATGCATGTGCCTCAGACCCCGGTGGTGCGGCACAGGGGATCAGCAAGATGCGCCCGCCAATCTATGGAAAGCGCCGGGATCGGATTGTAAGGCAAGCGCAAGGCTGGGGTGCAGCGAAACTTCAGACTGCCCTGACCGTTCTGACAGATACGGACCTGACATTGCGATCCGCAGGCCAGACGGCCCCGGCAATGGCGCTTGTTGAACGGGCGATGATCCGTCTGGCAATGCTTGCACGGCCGCGTTAGCGCCCGGTTTCCAGCCACACGCAAGCGCTGCGACCCGCCCAACGCCCGGTTGCCAGACATGCCGTTAACAAATATCCCCCGGTCGGGGCCTCCCAATCCAGCATTTCACCAGCACAAAACACCCCCGGCAAAGACGTAAGCATAAGCCTGTCATCCACGGCGGCTTTGGCAACGCCTCCGGCTGTCGAGATCGCCTCATCCATGGGGCGTAGACCGGCGTGATGAATAGGTAAACGCTTGATAGCATAAATCAATTTCTCTGATTCAAGAACCTCACTCTTTGTCATTTCGTGGAACAGAGCAACTTTTTGAGGGGACAGTCGCAGCGATTTCTTCAGCCACTGCGACACGGTTGTCTTGGGTTTTTTGGCAGTTAGGCGTTCTGTCAGGACCGACGTGTTCAGGTCTGGCGTCAGATCGACAAACAACGAAGCACCTTGGCGCAGGGCTGGGGTCAATGAATACAATCCTCCGCCCTCTAGCCCATTGGCGGAAATCGTGGCCTCTCCCCGACTGGTGGCGTCCCCGGCCACCCATTGAATCGACTTCAGGGCCGCACCGAAATGAGGGCGCATGTGATGGCTCCAATCCACCGAAAGCGCCGAATTCGACGGTTCAAACGGGGCAAGTGGAATCCCTTTGGCCGCCAGAATTGGGGCCCACTGCCCGTCAGAGCCCAACCGCGCCCAACTTGCACCGCCCAGTGCCAAAATCGTTGCATCCGAGTTTACGCTTTGTTTGCCGTCGGGGGTTTCGAATACCAGAGCTCCGTCCTCCCATCCGATCCACCTCCAGCGCGTTTTGATCTCAACGCCAGCCGACCCGAGCCGACCCAGCCATGCGCGCAGCAAGGGGGAGGCTTTCATCGCAGTTGGAAATACGCGCCCAGTGGACCCGGTAAACACTTCCTGCCCCAGATCACGGGCCCAGTCCTGAACATGGGTTGCGTCAAATTCGGCCACGATAGGACGCAGCCACCGGGCAGCAGGACCATAGAATTGCATCAGGTCCTCGAATGGCTCATCCTTGGTGAGGTTCAAGCCAGACTTCCCGGCCATCAGGAACTTGCGCGCGACCGATGGCTTGGCCTCGGCCACTAATACGTCATGACCAGCCGCTGCAAGCTCTTGCGCAGCCATCAAGCCAGCGGGCCCTGCCCCGATCACCACTGCCTGTGCCATTCCTGTCCTATTGCCTTCTGCCGAATCCGACGCAACTCTTGCCAAGTTATGTCAGAAATTGATCCAATCTGCCCACTTTGCGACCGTCCGATACCAGATGGGCACGGCAGCCTGCACCATCTGATCCCAAAACTCAAAGGGGGCAAGGGCGGGCCCACCGTTTTACTGCACGTGATCTGCCACAAAGAAATCCACGCAACCCTGACCGAGGGCCAGTTGGCGCGGGAATTCAATACAGTAGAGGCTTTGCGCGCTCATCCAAGGTTGGAAAAATTCTTGACTTGGGTTCGCAAGCGCCCGCCCAGTTTTCGCTCGAAAGTGCCGGGGCGCAGGCGTGCGCGATAGTTATTCGGGCCAAACTTGATCCCCAAACGCGTCCCGTACCGGGGACGAAAGCCCGCTGACCTCAAGCCCGCGATAGTCCGGGGAAGGCGCGAACGTTCCACCGGCAACATGCTGAAACTCCAGCGTGGTATACGGCCTTTTCCACAGCCATTCCCTGTTTTCGACAGCCCATAAATCCGCATTTGGGGGCGTTTCATCCGTGAACGCATAGAAATGCAGGTCAAACCCGTATTGGGCAACATCCTGCATAGACAACAAGCGCATCCCCTGCACGCGGCAAAATGCATCCTCGGCAGCGATATCGCCCGTGCGCAGCGTGATCTGACCAAGACGCGCTTCTGTAAAGGGGTGTGACGAAGTGGCCGCATTTTCAGGCCGATTACCTTCAAAATCCCACTGCAAGAGTTCGATCACGAAGCCCTCGGGGTCTTTGAGATGGCACATGTAACCGATATCCAGAAATTGCTTCGGCTCCGAAACCTCCACCCCCTTTTCACGCAGGAGGGTCGCCGCCAGATCCACATCCGGCAGGGTTATTCCGATCTTCCAATATCGTTGCCCCTGATCGTGGCTGTATTTGCCGCCACCTGGCATCATGACCACGTCGGCGTCAGGGCCGCCGTAGCCGACACGTTGGCACACCCCTTGGCCTTGGACAGTCATGCCAAGAATGTCCCGATAAAATGCCGACAATCGTTCCGGATCAGACACGCGCAACCGAAGGGCGGATAACCTCATTCGCACAGCCTTGCGATACCCTGCGCGATTCTGGGATCGGCCTGCACACTGTCGGAAACCAGTTCATGCGCCGTTTGCATCAGCAGGTCAGGTTCTACAACGCTATCCACCAGACCAAAGGAATACGCCTCATCCGCAGTTATCTTTTGTCCCGCCATCAAAATCATCTTGGTGCGTGCCGGGCCGATCAATGCTGCCATACGCTTTGGGTCCGAAGGTTGTGGCAGAAAACCAAGCTTCATCACCGGGTAAAAGAACTGGGCCGATGGCACCGCAATGCGCAGATCGCAAGCCAGAACCATACCATTGGCACCACCGGCCAAAGTGCCGTTCAGCGCAGCGACCGTCAGGCATGGCAAGGCGGCGATGGCACCTGACAAACGCTCCCACAGGTCCGAGGTCGCAAGGCCCGCGCGGGCTTCGTCCAGATCGGCACCGGCGCTGAAAACCTTTCCTGCACCGGTCAGGATCAGGGCGCGAGCCTCAGTCGCATTTTCTGCGATTTCACACAGTTCGGCTAGCATCGCCCCGGTCAATGCATTGGCCTTGCCCGGGTTGTTCAGAGTGACGGTCCACAACCCGTCAGTCTTGGTCAGTTGGATCACGTCAGCCCCACCCTTTGCCGAATGTCTTCGCGCCTAAGCGAAATTTCAGTGCCCAGAAACTCATCCGCATCCTCGGAACACATCCAAAGCAACGCACGGGCAGGCCAATCAGCCGGGATATGATCGCTCCAATCAAGTTGGCTTACCGCGTTGATGCCGCTGGCCTTGATGACGCGCTGCATATCGGTGGCGACGGTTCCGGGCGACAACCCCATCGCGCGGATGCCGTGAATAGCTTCTTCAAGATGCAAGCACTCAGTCAGCATCTTCGCCCCCGCTTTCGAGGCGCAATAATGGCTCCACGCCTCGATAGGGTTTGATGCCGCGCCTGAGGATACGGTCAGCACAGTGCCGCCACCGGCCGCACGCATCACGGGCAGTGCCGCGCGCATTCCGTAAAAGACCCCCTTCAGGTTGATGTCGATCGCACTGCTCCACGCCGCGACATCGGCGCTGGACATGTGAAAGATCGGGTCAATAACACCTGCATTCCCGATTAAAACGTCCAATCCACCAAACCTGTCCACGCAATCGGCAACGGCTTGTTCCACCTGAGCAAAATCGCTCACGTCGCATTGCAGTGCCAGTGCGTTTTCGGCCAGGGTTGCAATTTGTTCGCGGCTGCGCGCGACCAGAGCGACGTTTGCCCCGGCTGCGGCAAAAACACGCCCAGCCTCGGCCCCGATGCCGCGGCTTGCCCCTGTGATCAGTACGGTTTTTCCTTGCATATGAACCCTGTACCTCCGTTGTTTTTAAATTGTGTGAACCTCTACCGTGCGAAGGGGGAAAGGGTCCACCCCTTGCCCCTTGACGCCCGCCGCCACAGACACGACGATGCGCGCAAGATTTATCAAGAAGGGTTCTGTAATGTCCGTTTTTCTTCGCCGTAGCTGCGGCGCAGTATTTGCCTATGCCATTGTGACTCAGGGCGCGCTGGCCGATTTGACCGCGCAGGATGTCTGGAACGACTGGCAGTCCTATCTTACCCAGATGGGATATACCGTGTCCCGCGAACAATCCGTAGACGGAAACGTGACGAGCGTCAGCGACATGAGCATCGCAATGGCTCTGCCAGAGGAAGACGCCACATTCCAGATGCTGGTTCCGCAGATGACCCTTACCGAAAACGGGGACGGGACTGTCAGCATCGGTTTCCCCGAAAGCTTCCCCATGACCGTTTCAGGCGAGGGTGAGGGCGAGACTTTCTCGGCCAATATTCTCTACACCCATAACAGTCTTGAATTGGTTGTATCCGGGGCGCCCGAAGATATGACCTATGACTATTCCGCAGCCTCGCTTGGCATCAAGCTGGATGGTGTAGAGGTCAACGGTGAAGAAATGCCCGGCGATATCCTTGGCGCCAATATGGAAATGAACGACCTGACCGGCAGTTCGCGGATGAAGGTTGGCGAAAACCGCAGTGTTGATCAGACGTTCAAGGCCGCTGGACTGACCTATGGTCTGGTATTCGAAGATCCCGAAAGCGACGAAACCGCAAAGATCGACGGCAACCTCAGCCAGCTTGATTTTGAAGGCACCAGCGTGATCCCGTCCGATTTTGACACGTCGGACCCGCAAGCCTTTTACGAAGCCGGGTTCGAGTTTTCGGGCCTGTTCACATACGGCTCTGGCACGACCGTGATGGCGGGCACCAGCGATGGCGAGGCGTTCTCGATGGGCAGCGAGTCCGAGGGCGGCCGCTTTGCCGCCAGCTTTGACGCACAGCGGCTGGCCTATGACGTAGAGCAAAACAGCGCAAAACTGGCTGTGACAACCGCCGATCTTCCTTTCCCGATCGAAATAGCAATGGCCAATGCCGGGCTGAAGTTCGAGTTTCCCATTCAGCAGTCCGAAGAAATCCAGCCCTTTGGATTTGCCATCAACATGACCGATTTCACCATGTCCGACGTCCTGTGGAGCATGTTTGATCCGGCGGGCGCACTTCCGCGCGATCCGGCCACAATTTCGATTGATACTTCGGGCACAGCCAAGGTCCTGACCAACTTCTTCGATCCCGAAGCCGTAGAATCGCTGGAATTTGCCGAAGACGCGCCGGGCGAACTGCACTCTCTCAAGATCAACGAATTGCTGATCTCGCTTGTCGGGGCAAAGTTGACGGGTACCGGTGACTTTACCTTCGACAACAGCAACACCGAGGAACTAGGCGGATTGCCTAACCCGACAGGGGCTGCAAACCTGACGCTGACTGGCGCGAATACACTGATCGACAAACTGATCGGCATGGGCCTGATTTCGGACAGCGACGCACTGGGCGCGAGGATGATGATGGGTTTGATGGCTGTTCCCGGCGAAGAACCCGATACGCTGAACTCGAAAATCGAGTTTACCGAAGACGGGCATATCGTGGCCAACGGTCAACGCCTCAAGTAACCATTTGCGAGAGAAGGCCAACCGGCCTTCTCTCGACGCTGCTGCCAGGCTGTCAGATCAGATTGACGGACGAAGGCACAGGCCCGATCCGGCAAGCTGATTTCCATAGTTTCAGGCAATGTGCCGTGATCAGCGACCCTTGGAGCTGCGTCGAAAACCTCACCAGGGTCCAATTTGCACCATAGTTTGAATTCCGGATTCGCCCTTGCCCGGCTTCAGGTCTTGCGAGCGGCGCGGTGCAACGCTAGGTCCAATATATACAGACCGGAGACCTCATGACCCGAACACCTGAAGACATCAGCCAAGTCCTGTTGGAAACGGCCATAAAAGCCGGAGCCGAAGCAGCAGATACCATCGTGCTTGACGGATCATCGGTCTCGGTCGAGGTCCGTGGCGGGGCGCTGGAACATGCGGAACGGTCGGAAGGTACCGATTTGGGGCTGCGCGTTTTTCTCGGGAAACGCCAAGCTATTGTTTCCAGCTCGGACAGCCGCCCGGAAACCCTGAAGGCTATGGCCGAACGCGCTGTTGCCATGGCGCGTGAAGCACCCGAAGACCCCTATACAGGCCTTGCCCAATCTGACCAGCTTGCAACGGATTGGGACATTGAGGCACTGGAACTCTTTGACCCTACAGCTGAACCTTCTGCCGAAGATCTGATGCAGGACGCGCTGGCGGCCGAGGCAGCGGCGCTTTCCGTTCAGGGCGTTACTCAAGTTTCTGACGCGGCCGCCTCATACGGGACGCATCGCGTCCATCTGGCCGCCACGAACGGGTTTTCCGGCGGCTATGTGCGCAGCAGCCGATCCACATCCTGCGTTGCGATCTCGGGTGAAGGCACCGGGATGGAGCGTGATTACGACGGCGACAGCCGCACGTTCCAGTCAGACCTGCGCAGCCCGGCTGATATCGGCCAAAGTGCCGGAGAACGCGCCGTGCAACAGGTCGGCGCCCGCCAACCCGCAACAGGGACGTATCCGGTTCTGTTTGATGAGCGCATTTCGTCATCGCTGATTGGTCATCTTCTGGGGGCCAGCAACGGCGCGGCCATCGCGCGTGGCGCATCCTGGCTGTCCGATCGTCTGGGTGAACAGGTTCTGCCTGACCACCTGTCGCTGATCGAAGACCCGCACCGCCCGCGTATTTCGGGTTCGCGCCCCTTCGATGCCGAAGGTCTGCCCACCCGACGCAGGGCCATCGTTGAAGGCGGCACCCTGACCGGCTGGACCCTTGACCTGTCCAGTGCGCGCAAGCTTGATATGGCATCAACCGGGAACGCCGCGCGGGGCGTGTCCGGCCCACCATCGCCCAGCAACTGGAACCTGAGCCTGACACAAGGGGATCAAAGCCGAGCGGAATTGCTGCGCGACATGGGCACAGGGTTGCTTGTAACTTCAATGATCGGATCGACGATCAACCCGAACACGGGCGACTATTCGCGCGGTGCATCCGGTTTCTGGGTCGAAAACGGCGAGATTGCCTATCCGGTCAACGAATGCACCATCGCAGGCAACTTACGCGATATGCTCGAACGGATCATTCCGGCAAACGACGCGCGGACATACCTGTCCCGTGTGGTTCCGTCCTTGCTGATCGAAGGAATGACACTTGCCGGCAACTGACCTGCCTCTGCTGATTGATGCCGCACTGGAGGCCGGAAAGATCGCCACGCGCTACACGGGCAGTTCTGCGCGGCGCTGGGACAAACCGGATGGCGCAGGACCGGTCACCGAGGCTGATCTGGCCGTCAACGCGATGCTTGAACGGGATCTTCCTGCCGCCCGGCCCGGTTACGGTTGGCTCAGCGAAGAGACCGAGGATTCGCAGGACCGGTTGAGCAAATCCCGCGTGTTCATCATCGACCCGATTGATGGCACACGCAGTTTTGCCGAAGGGTCGCGCACATGGGCGCATTCTCTGGCCATTGCCGAAGATGGCGAGGTGACGGCGGCGGTGATCTACCTGCCGCGTCGCGATTTGCTGTATGCGGCCGCCAAGGGACAAGGCGCGACGCTGAACAGCGCGCCGATCCGGGTATCTGGCGTCACTGATTTGAAGTCCGCCGAAATACTGGCTGCAAAACCCAATCTGGACGCACGCCATTGGCTGCACGGTCACCCGCCCGAGTTCCTTCGCAATTATCGACCTTCGCTGGCCTATCGTCTGGCGCTTGTGGCTCAGGGCCGGTTCGACGGAATGCTGACGCTTCGCCCCAGTTGGGAATGGGATATCGCCGCCGGGGACCTGATCATTCGTGAGGCGGGTGGGGTATGCTCGGACCGTGCTGGACAGCCGTTGCGGTTCAACAACCCCCATCCCCGACTGACCGGAGTTATTGCGGCTGGCACTGCCGTTCACGATCTGCTTTTCGAACAGCTTGACCCGCGGGGCTCGGGGATTATCCCATGAGCAAGCCGCGCTCACTCAGCCTTGCAGCGTATCGCATCCTGTCCTGGGGCGTGCCCAACGCGACAGACGATCCCTATATTCCCAGACCTGATGGTGAGGTGATCTGGATCCACGTCGGAGCACAGGACCGGCAACGCGCGGCCGTCGACTTTTGCCAGCGGTTGCGGCAATCCCGCCCTACACTTTCGATCATCATGTCTGCACCGCCCGAGGCGGATCTTTCCAGATGGGATGCCTGCCCGCATCCGTTGGTTAATCTGCCTGCGGAACAAACCGGTGCGGCCCGCGCTTTTCTGGACCATTGGCGCCCGGATATCGGGCTTTGGATCGGCGGCGGGCTTATGCCCAACCTGATCACCCGCGCATCCGAGCGGGATATTCCCCTGATCCTGATCGAGGCTAAAGTCGACATCAAAGTCGCACGCGGTGGGCGCTGGCTGCCGGACATTACCCGATATACGTTTGACTGTTTCCACACGATCCTTGCGACCACGCCGGACGTCGTGCGCCATATTCGCCGGTTGGGTGTCTCCTCGTCCAAGGCCGAGGTCTCTCCGCCCCTGCATGTCAGCCCCAACCCACGCCCCTGGCCGGAAGACGAGTTGATCGAGATGACGCATGCCTTTTCGGGCCGACCGGTCTGGCTGGCGGCATGGGTTCAGGACAAAGAGTTCATCTCGGTCCTCAGCGCGCATCGTCAGGCCATGCGGATGCTGCCCCGACTGGCGCTTATCCTTCACGTCGCCGACATTTCCGAAGCCGGTCCGTTGCACAGACGCCTGGAATCCATGGACCTGCGCTGTATTAACTGGGACGATGGCGGAACCATCGAAGACAACACTCAGGTCATCCTGTCGGCAGAGCCTGAAGATCTGGGTCTTTGGCAACGTGTCTCACCTGTGACCTTCATGGCCAGTTCTCTGGAACGCGGCGCGGGCGGACAGGAACCGCTGATCGCGACCGCGCTTGGCTCTGCGGTCATTCACGGCCCATTTGTGCATCGCCATCAGCAACTGTACGATCAATTGGACCGGGCAAATGCGGCACGAACCGTAAAATCCGCGACTGAGCTTGGTGATGCCGTTGTCTCTCTTCTGGCCCCGGATTGCGCAGCGGACATGGCCTTGGCCGGATGGCAGATCGTGACCGAGGGCGCACCCCAGGCAGATCACCTGATCGACATCGTGCAGGATTGTCTGGATCAGCGGAGTTGAGTTGATGCGAGCACCTGACTTCTGGAACACCACTCCCGACAGATTGACCCTGCAAGCGCGGGTTCTGTCACCGCTGGGGCGTATTTACGCAGCCGCCACCGCGCGCCGGGTAGCCTCGGGGCCGGGTCTGAACCCCGGTGTGCCCGTCATTTGCGTCGGTAACCTGAACGCGGGTGGAACGGGCAAAACCCCAACCGTGATCTGGATCATCGAACAATTGCGCGACGCATGGCACACAACGCATGTGGTTACTCGTGGACATGGGGGGTCGCTGGAAGGCCCTGTTCGGGTTGATCCCGCCAAACATTCCGCCGCCGAAGTTGGTGACGAACCGCTGCTCCTTGCAGCATTTGCAGATGTTTGGGTCGCCAAGGACCGCGCGGCAGGTGCGCGCGCTGCCGCAGCCGAAGGCGCCACGGTCATCGTCCTTGATGACGGGTTTCAAAACCCGTCTGTTGCCAAAGATTTCTCGATCATCGTTGTGGACGCGGAGCGGGGTTTTGGAAACGGCCAGTGTCTTCCTGCTGGCCCCCTTCGGGAACCCGTCGACATTGGCCTGAAACGCGCCGATCTTGTGCTTTCGTTGGGACAGCAAAACGCGCAGAACCAGTTCGCGGATACTTGGGGAAACGCCCTGACCGTACCCCATGCGACCGGCGCGGTTGCCCCTTTGCAAACAGGAATGGACTGGGCCGATACGCCTGTGCTGGCCTTTGCTGGTATTGGCCATCCCGAGAAATTCTTTGCAACCCTTCGCCAGCAGGGTGCCACCCTTTTGCGTGCCGAAGCGTTGGATGATCACCAGCCCTTGACGCCAGCACTAATGACGCGGCTCGAGACTGAGGCGCGCGCGCTTGGGGCGCAGATGGTTACGACAGAGAAGGATGCCGTGCGCCTGCCTGTCGCGTTTCGCAGCAAAGTCATAACCCTGCCGGTGCGCCTGAACGTGAACGAGGGCGACAAAGTCAAGCAATTGCTTCTGCAAGCCGCCCCTTCACCTTGATCTGTGGCCGGTCCAAAGACCGGCCATCCCAAGACTTAGCTTCCCAGCTCGTCTTCGATCAGCTTTTTGAAGTCATCGTAAGACTGGTTGTCGACCTTCTTGCCATTCACAAGGAACGACGGGGTTGCCTGGATGCCATCGCGTTCGGCATTTTCCTGATACCAGGCCACCAGCGTCTGCGCGCGTGTTCCGTCCTGAAGGCAGGCTTCCAACTGGTCATTGTCTATACCGGCCAGACGACCGATCTTGCGCAGCTCATCCACGATTTCAGCCGGGCCGCCAGCGCGGGTCCATTCGGGCTGGCCATCATAAATCAGATCGGAAATAGCAAAGAACTTCTCGGGCCCGCCGCAGCGCGCCACCATTGAAGCCCAAAGGCCGTAGCGGTCAAAATACACTTCGCGATAGATGAACTTGACCTTACCGGTGTCGATAAAGTCTTTCTTCAGTTGCTTGTACGGCCCAGCATGAAAATTTGCACAATGCGGGCAGGTATAGGATGCGTATTCTATGATCTCTACCGGGGCATCCTCGGCGCCCAGTGTCATTTCCACGATGGTCGATGTGTCCAGATCAGCCTCTTGCGCTTCGGCGCTGCTGATCAGCGGATAGGCAGAGTTTGAATTGGACAGCGACAGCCAATAGCCGCCAGCGGCTATGGCGACAGCCGCGCAGATTCCGGTTGCAATACGGCTCATGTCATGGCCCTTTCTCAGCGTTTTTGTTTGGTTAATACGTTACGGCCCAGACGTTCAAGGGCTGCGCGCAGATCACCGTCGTGAACATCCCGCGCGGCGCGGTCCGCCTCGGCCGCAATCTCTGGTTCGATCTTGGGTTTTGGCGCTTTCGGCTTGTGGTCGAAACTGGCCTGCCCCTCGGCAAATCCGGTCGGAGCTGTCTGCGTGATACGTACCCGACTGATCGCGTTATAGCCGTAGACAGCGTTCACTTTACCGCGCAATTGTTCCTTTTGCATTTCCAGCATCGGAGCCTGCGGCCCGGTGGTCAGCACAGTCAGCGTGGCCCCCATCCCGCCTTTTCCATAGCCAACCTTCACAGGTCGCGCGATCGCGGCCATGTCCTGACCCACAATTTCGGCCCAATGAGTCAAAAGGCGTGTTACGGCGAACCCCCGGCTTTCACCGGCGTGCCTGATCTGGTCGTTCAGCAATGTCGCGGTGCGTTTGAACCCGCGGGTCGAAGAACGTCTGCGCTGCATCTGGTTTCCAACTCCTGCGCCGCTATTGTAAAGGGCAGGACACTGGGCGCCAGCGAAACCCGACACGGAGATACATAAAACTTGCGTGACTCTGCCGATTTGAACGTAAGCAAGGAATTGCTGGCCTGGTATGACCGCCATGCGCGGGAAATGCCGTGGCGGGTCGGGCCTGCGGACAGGGCTGCGGGGGTGCAGCCCGATCCCTATCGCGTCTGGCTGTCCGAAGTGATGTTGCAGCAAACCACGGTTGCTGCCGTGCGGGACTATTTCCTGCGCTTCACGACCCGCTGGCCATCCGTTCAGGCTCTGGCATCAGCGCCCGACGATCAAGTCATGGCAGAGTGGGCCGGGCTGGGCTATTACGCCCGCGCCCGCAATCTGTTGAAATGCGCGCGCGTGGTGACAGATGATTACGGTGGAACGTTCCCCGACACCTATGACGCCCTGCTGAAACTGCCCGGTATCGGCCCATATACGGCTGCCGCAATCTCGGCGATTGCGTTTGACCGGCCCGAAACTGTGCTCGACGGGAATGTCGAACGCGTCATGTCCCGCCTTTACGATATTCACGATCCCCTGCCGGGTTCAAAACCGGTATTGAAGGAACATGCCACCGTGTTGACGCCCGACAGCAGACCCGGCGACTATGCGCAGGCGGTGATGGATCTGGGGGCAACAATCTGCACGCCAAAGTCCCCGGCTTGCGGCATCTGCCCTTTGCGCGACCCCTGCCAGGCGCGCAGCGCCGGAACTCAGGCTGACCTGCCTCGGAAAATCCCCAAGAAACCGAAACCAACGCGATTCGGGCATATCTATATTGCTCAGGCCGAAAATGGCGACATGCTGATGGAACGGCGTCCGGACAAAGGCCTGTTAGGTGGCATGTTGGGCTGGCCGGGCTCGGACTGGTCCGACGCGCCCGAGAATTCCCCTCCGTTTCCAGCAGAATGGCAGCGGCTTTCGGGTGAGGTGCGCCACACGTTCACCCATTTCCACCTGATCCTGCAAATTTGGACCACCCAGCTTCCCCGAGGTTTGCGTCCCGAAGACCTGATTGTCGTGGAAAAACATAGGTTTCAACCCAGCGATCTGCCGACCGTCATGCGCAAAGCGCATGACCTTTGGCGCGCACGGTAACCCATTGTGCGGAATACCAGACTAGGACTAATCTTGGCGCAATCGTTCGGAGCCACTCGATGATCGCAGCAGAAACCCTCAGTCGCTGGCAATCTGCCCTCCCGTTCTGGGTATCTTTCCTGCTGATCCCGCTGATTTGGATCACCGCATTTGCGGGCGGATGGTGGGTCTTGCTGGTGCCGCTGTCGACCTGGTGGGCCTTTGCACTATTGGACCGGCTGACGGGGCTTGAGCTGGGGAACGCAGATCCCGACACCTCTGACGCAACCTTGCGATGGTATATCCTGTTGACCAAAGCGTGGGTTCCGGCGCAGTTTCTGACTCTCTATGGCCTGATCTGGTACGCATCGCATACGGATCACCTGTCATCACTGTCGAAAATCGGCCTGTTTTTTGGAATGGGTGTTCTTTCAGGCACGATCGGCATCAACTACAGCCACGAATTGATGCACCAAAAGGGCCGATTGGAACGCTGGCTGAGCGACATCCTTTTGGCGATGGTCCTGTATTCTCATTTCCGGTCCGAACACCTGCTGGTCCATCACCGTTATGTCGGCACCCCGCGGGACCCCGTAACCGCGCGCTATAACGAGGGGTTTCACCGGTTCTACCCCCGCGTTTTGTGGCAATGCCTGATGTCGGCGTTTCGCGCCGAAAAGGACAAGCTGGCGCGCAAGAACCGCCCCTGGACCGACCTCGCCAACCCCTTCTGGCGGTATTGGGCATTACAGGGTGGGATGCTGTTGCTGGCATTTCTGATTGGTGGCTGGTCGGGCTTGGCCCTATTCCTGCTTCAGGCAGGCGTCGCTATCTGGCAGCTTGAGCTGGTCAACTATGTCGAACACTATGGCTTGACGCGCAAACACCTGGGTGATGGAAAATACGAACACGTTCTACCGCGCCATTCTTGGAACGCATCGCAAAAGGCGTCCAACTGGCTGCTGATCAACCTGCAAAGGCACTCGGATCACCATTACAAACCCAACCGCCGGTTTCCGCTGTTGCAACATCACTCGGAAGACACCGCGCCGCAACTTCCATTTGGCTATCCGGTGATGACGGTCGCCGCGATGGTCCCACCACTTTGGCGCCGGGTCATGAACCCGCGTGTTCGGGCCTGGCGACGGCAATATTATCCAGAAATCACCGATTGGGCGCCCTACAACGCGTCGCGAAATCCTTTGCCAAGGGCCTGACCGCAGCGCGCATCAGCGCGCTGCCCGGCCCAACGAATTTGTTCGCACCTTTAATGTACATGAAATCGGCGGGAGACCGCCCCTATAGCACCCAGACGTCCATCCGCTCCTCGACACCGCGTACTGTCTGGTTTTCGTACTTGGCAAAACCTTCCATCACTTCCGGTAGGTTTTGGCCTTCTTGTTGCAATTGCACGTTTATTGCATCACTCAGAACGGCACGCGCGCCGAAATCGCGGGTCAATGCTTCCAGCTTGGCCGCAACGTTGACCGCATCGCCAATGACGGCGAACTCCAGCCTGTTTGCCCCGATGTCACCCAGTACGACCGAACCATAGTGGACACCAATGCCCACTTGAATTTCGGGCTCACCCTGACGTTTTCGTTCGACGTTCCAACGGTCGACTACACGCACCATGTCGCGGGCGCAGGCCACAGCGTTCGTGGCATCCAGCGGGGTTGGGACCGGAGTTCCAAACGTGGCCATCAACCCGTCGCCCAGATACTTGTCCAATGTCCCATGATGCCGAAAGACCTCGGTCTCCATGCGGGCGTGAAAACCGCGTAGAACCTCGATCACCTCATAAGGGTCGCGCCCGGCGGCGTATTTGGTAAATCCGACAATATCAATGAACAGAACCGCAATATTTTCCTTACGCACCTGTTTGAGGGGTTCGTCATTCTGGCTTAACTGATCGACGACATTTGGCGAGAAATACCGGGACAGGTTTGCACGCTCACGCTCCAGCCCGGCATTGGTCAACAGCAGTTGATTGAGACGCCGCATCGAGATGCCAAGCGTTACAGCAACCATCATAAACACGATCACCTGCTGAACCCGCTGCGACGGCATAAAGCTGTTGGGGTCAAGCAGTTCAGCCACATCCGGGTAACCTGACAAAGCCTGCGCGACACGTTCACTAATGCCCGGTATCGGGGTCGAGACCCACCACGCAATCAGCCAGCCCGCTGTCCACATCAACGCAGTCCACGAACCGATTGCAACAACCGTGCGCCATGAATAGGCCAGCGTACCTGCGGCCAAAATAATGAAGAAATACTGAAAGTTGTCGAACCGGTACTGCATGGCCAATGGCCGCACGTCATCGCTGAACGGGTTGGGCACGATCATGCCCAAGGTCATGATCACTAGGTCCACGAAGATCAGCAGAAGTTCGGTGCGCGATTGCCCAACCTGACCAGCCCTGCGGATCAACCAGCCGTTTGCGCAAATCAATAGCAGAATGAAATGATACCACATCACTTCCCAATGCGGGTTCAGGAAGATCAACAATATTCCCGTCAGACCCATGGCGATCCAACGCGCCCTGACCGCCAGCTCCAGCCCTTCGCGCTTGTGCCGTTCTAACGCGGCTTCGGTATATTTGTTATCCAGATCGTACTGATCCGGGCGCGTCACAAAAAATCGACTGAACCGAGTTTCGTTTGCTGCGGTGTCCGACATGACTGAAGCTCCTTCGGTGCATTGCACATCCTAGAAGTCTCACATCGAAAGGGGAATGCGAAAAACAAAAGACCCCGCCGAGATCGGCGGGGCAAGGCTTAGTGCCTTGTGTCAGGCCACAGGCACCGGCGGTGTTCGTGAAATCAGTTATGCATCTCTGATCGGATCTGCTGACGCAGCACGTCGATCGGTACGGTCTTTCCGTCGCGCTTGAAGCACCAATAGGTCCAGCCGTTGCAGGACGGCGCGTTTTCCAGATGCGCCCCAACCTGATGGATCGAGCCTTTGACGTTGTCGCCCACCAACGTGCCATCGGCGCGGACCTTGGCCTTGTGGCGCTGGTTCATAGAGTACAATTCCTCACCCGGGCGTAGCATCCCGCGCTCGACCAACTGGCCGAACGGTACGCGCGGCTCGGCGCGTTTGCTGGTGCTGACCTCCAACGCCTCGCGGTCAAATTTACGGACCTTGGCGATGCGTTTCTCGGCCACCTTGCGATAGCTTTCCTCGCGTTCGATGCCGATAAACTCACGGCCCAACATCTTGGCGACGGCACCCGTTGTCCCCGTGCCGAAGAACGGATCCAGCACCACATCACCGGGATTGGTCGAGCCAATCAGTACCCGATGCAACAGCGATTCCGGCTTTTGCGTCGGATGTGCCTTGTCGCCGTTTTCATCTTTCAGACGTTCATGCCCTGTGCAGATCGGCAGCACCCAGTCGCTGCGCATCTGCACACCTTCGTTCAGGGCCTTCAGCGCCTCATAATTGAACGTGTATTTCGCGCCCTCGCGCTTGGACGCCCAGATCATCGTCTCATGCGCGTTGGTGAACCGCTTGCCACGGAAATTCGGCATCGGGTTCGACTTGCGCCACACCACGTCGTTCAAAATCCAGTATCCCGCGTCCTGCAGGGCCGAGCCCACACGGAAGATGTTGTGATACGAGCCGATCACCCAGATTGCGCCGTTAGGCTTTAGCAGCCGATGCGCTGCCTTCAGCCAATCGCGTGTGAATTGGTCATAGACCGCAAAGCTGGAAAACTGATCCCAGTGGTCATCAACCGCATCCACCTGACTGTTATCAGGCCGGTGTAACTGACCTTTCAACTGCAAATTATAGGGTGGGTCCGCAAAGATCAGGTCAACCGATGCCTCGGGCAGACTGTTCATCACGTCGATGCAGTCACCGGATAGAATCGTGTTTAAAGGGAGCGCTTTTGCGCCCTTTTTGGTGGTTGTCGTCATTATACTGCCTCAAGTATCCACGGCGCTTTTGCGCTCATTTGGTTGATACAAGGATGAGTCAAAGACGATTCGCCGTCAATTTCTTTTTTGAATCAGCGACTTACGATTTACTCTTGATACAAGATATTGTGTACAGGTTTAAACGAACGTCTATGGTGTGGGGTCACACCAAGATTTTGCAGCGCCTCCCTGTGTTGTTTTGACGGGTAACCGGCGTTTGTCTCCCATCCATAGCCGGGATGCTGTTGCGCCAAATCCACCATCACCTGATCGCGCCAGTTTTTTGCAATGATAGATGCGGCTGCAATCGACACCGAGTGCGCATCGCCTTTAACCACGGCCTGAGAAGGGATCGTCAGCCCGTGCGGAATCAGGTTTCCATCAATCAAAAGATAGTCTGGCGGCGGGTCCAGCGCGGCCACAGCCCGTTCCATCGCAAGATGCGAGGCACGCAAGATGTTGTGTTCGTCGATCTCAGCAACACTTGCTTCGGCTATTGCGAACTCAGCCCGCGCGCGTATTTCGGCATCCAGACCGGCACGGCGCTTGGCAGTCAGCTTCTTTGAATCGTTCAGCCCCTCGGGGATGTCATCGGCGTTCAGGATCACCGCCGCAGCAACCACCGGGCCTGCCAACGGACCACGGCCAACCTCATCCACACCCGCGATCCGTTTATAGCCCTGCGCAATGGCGGCTTTTTCCAATTCATAATCAGGTTTCGTCATGCCTTGGAAAGACCGTGTTTCAAGACCGATCGCAAGCAAAAAGGAGGGGGCAGACTGCGCTGCCCCCTTCCCCGCGGCGCTTCTGTGACGCCGCTCCTGCTCGAACGCGATTACTGGTAAACCACGCGGTATCCTTTTTGGCGTAGGCAGGTAGGCTCATAAGCGCGCTTGACTTTTTTGCCGTTCCAGAAACCGACCTTGCACTCTGGCGGCAGGCTTTTGACATGCTTGTAATGCTTCTTCAGACACCCAGGCCCCAGCAGCGGACGCTTTGCCGAATATCTATCGAATGTGCGCAGGCATTTTTGTGGCAAGTCGTATTTGGCAACACGGCCCGGTAGCGGACGCACAGGATAATAAGAGGGGTCGGGCTTGGCCTTGTAGACAGGTGCCCGGTTTCGGCTGGCGCGCTCTTTGTCTTTCTCTTTGTTGTAGTAGTGGACACCAGCGCCGATCAGCGCGATGGCGGCCAACCCTCCGAGTATATCCCTGGCATCTGCGGCCCGCGCCTGAGACACAGAAACGCCGGTGATGGCAATTGCCGTGGCCACGATCAGAGCAATGAATTTCCGGTGCATGGTATTTGTCCTTTTCCAAGTGCTAGGGCGATCCGGCGCGGTGGCCGTTTTCCTTACCTCAACACTGGTCGCAGCCCTGAAAGACACGCAATAACGGGCGGGTGTTATCAAATATCAGCGCCGCGAAACCCCTTGAGTTATTGAATATCGCGCCGAGCCATGCGCAGGATGCAGCCTATGAAACAGATCTTCTCTTCTCTGGCTGTCTGCGCCCTGATATCGGTCGGTACTGCCGCATCCGCGGCGGGATGCTATGCCGATTACAAGGCCAAACAGGACAATCCTTTGCGCCTGCACTACGGCGTCATGCAGGTATCCGCCTGCGACAAGGGCAAGGCAAAAAAAGAGATCTCGCAACGCCTGCGCGGCTCAGGATGGACCTTGCTGAACGTGATGTCGGTGTTTGGGCCGGATGGGTTGGACAAAAGGAAGGCCAATGCCGGAAAATTCTATCTCCGTTACTGAAGCGCGGCGATCCGGGACACGGCTGGTCGGCGTCGGCATTGCGGCGATCGTTCTGATTCTGATAACCGCCGCCATTTTTCTGTTCTGGACCTTGCCCGACGCCAACGCCTTTAACGCGCGCGTTGAGCGGCTGTTTGTCGAAAGCGACCTGACCTCGCCGGCCGAGATCCGCCTGCTGGAAATTCTCGCACAATCGGGAACAGCCTTTGCGGATACTCTGTCCAGCTACAGGATGGTCATTTTTGTTCTTTTGGTCTTCGCCAGCACCATGCTCGTCACGGCGCTGGTGTTTCTGGTGATGCTCGTGCTGCTGAACCGACGGATGGCGCAGATCGAAAGGACGGGCATTCAGGTGACCTCGTTGCTGATCAGCCGCGAAGAAAACACGGTTTATCTGAACAATATGGACTTCAAACTGACACCTGCCGCGATGGAAACGCTGGCGGTTCTGGCCGAGTCCAGACTGGACGACGAAATGCTGTCCGGCGCCCAGATTGAGGCCGTCATTTCCGGCAAAGACGCCTCGGATTGCGAAGAAGCCGCTGGTGCGACGCGGATCAAGCGGCTGCGTGATGCCTTAGGAAACCAGATGGTCAGTGAGTTGCTGGTCAAGAATATCGCTAAGAAAGGCTATATGTTGTCGATCGACAAAGATGTAATTCAGATGGTCTGACCAAACGGTTCCGCACACTGGTTATCCGGGAAACCGTCATCTCTGCCCCTTGGAAATTCGGGAAAAATGCCCATCATTAGGGAACCCGCGCCTCGGAGGTTGATCATGAACGTCCACGCCACACCGCAATCCACAGGGTATCGAATTTCGGTCGAATCGTTGAACGGATCGGTCGCGATCTACCGCGGCGATGTGCTTTTGGCCAAAAGCGATAATGCCAAGGTCATGTATGAAACCCGGCTGTCCCCAACAATCTACATCCCCCGCGAGGACGTATGTGCGGATCTTGGCGAAGAGACCGAGTTGCAGACCTTTTGCCCATTCAAAGGAACCGCGACCTATCACGACGTCGTTTTGAACGGTCAACGCCTGCAAAACAGTGTCTGGGCCTATGAAGAAGCTTTGCCGGAAAGCAAAGCGATTCAGGGTCATATCGGTTTCCTGTCGTCAGCCTATGACCGGATCGACCTAGGCGAAAATCGGCTTCGGGAACCCGATGATGGCAGTATCAGCGGTCCTTTGATTGACTGGCTGATGCGCGGCGCGTCCGAGCTTACGACCTCTGAAGACTTCACCAAGGCGCTGGCCGAGAAGATGCTGGAACACGGGATAGCGATTCAGCGCCTCAGCATTCTGGTCTGGTCGCTACACCCCCTGATCGCAGGTAAACACTATATCTGGGAAAAGGGTGAGGCCGAAATCTCGACCAACGTACCGACATACGAAATTCACGATCACCCGGCCTATATCAACAGCCCGCTTCGGCATGTGTCGAACGGGCTGGGTGGTGTGCGCCAAAGGCTGAATGACGACAACCCTCACAATAGCTTTCCAATCATGGAGGATTTGCGCGCCAAGGGGGCAACCGACTATGTCGCAATGCCGCTTCCCTTTTCGGACGGCCGCACCAATGTACTGACGTTGACCTGCGATCATCCCGATGGCTTCACCACGGAAAATCTGGGGTTGGTGTTTGAATGCTCATCGGTCATTGCACGGTTCTACGAAGTCTTCATGCAGCGTGAAAACGCGCAGGTTCTGCTAGAGACCTATGTTGGCAAGCGATCGGGCGCACGCGTTCTGGGGGGCGAAATCCGGCGTGGCGATGGTGACGAAATCGACGCGGCCATCATGTTTTGTGATCTTCGCAACTCGACCATCCTGGAAGAGCGGCTTGGGCGAACGGACTATATTGTCCTGCTGAATGACTTTTTCGACACTGTGTCGGATATTGTGCACGACAATGGCGGCGAGGTTCTGAAATTCATCGGCGACGCGGTTTTGGCCGTTTTTCCGGAAGGTGACGATGCGATGACCGCCCGCAGCAACGCGCAGCGTACGGCCGTTGAAATCGTCGAGAAGCTGGGCGATCTGCGTCAGGCGGGCTCTGACCTGCATTGTGACTGTTCTATTGGCGTTGCTTACGGACGTGTGACATACGGCAATGTCGGCTCACGCGAACGGCTGGACTTTACCGTTATTGGGCAGGCCGCAAACATCGCGGCGCGGTTAGGTGAATACGGCAAGACGGTGGATCACCGGATCGTCGTGTCGGCTGACATAGCACCCGCCTGCGCCGACGCCGTGCCATTGGGGGACGTTAAGCTTCACAATGTTTCACGGCCTGTGTCGTCCTTCGCGCTCAGAACTTCGGCGGATGCTGTGCTGAATTCCTGAGCCAGTCGCAGTCCTGCAGCATGGTGGTGTCTGGCCAAAGCGAAAACAACTGAACGGCCCGGCCCTTAAGACGAGCGCGTTGATGAATTCAGCCCCCAAGAAGAATTAACGCAGTTTGTGCGGGTGATATCGTGCTTTGGAGCTGTGCGACCTGGCTTCGCGCCAGAAATTGGTCCGTCAGCCGATTGATCGCCGCCTTATCCGAAAACTGCGCCAGATCATCTGAACCAGTGAGACCTTTTAACCTGTCCTTGAACTCAACAAGCTGTTTGTCGATATCCAACTGAGCAAAGCTTGAAGGAAGGCCAAGCGCTGTTTCCATCATGTTGCGCAATGGCGGCAGGCCCATCAAGTCGAACCATTTGGTGTCAGCCCCACTTTCCTGAACTGCCAATTCCGCCAGAGCATGTTGCGCATACAGTGATATGCGCATTGTCTCATCACGCTCACCCACGGCAGCCTCAAACCGTGAGACCAAGTTGTCCTGCGCGATATCTTCCATAAAACTCTGAAGACCGGTTCGGCGAATTTCACCCGGACCCAGGCCGAAAGCCTCGGAAAACTCGCGATACCTTTTGTCCGACAACCGATTGGGCAGCGCGTCATCGGCAAAAGTGCCGTCGGACAGCACTTTTTGAATGAAATAACGGTTATTCAGATCACCTTCCAATCCGAATGCCCCTAGCGCAACCTGCAGTAAACGGCGATCCGACACCAAATCTTCGGCTGTCTGAACCTTGCCGATGTTTTCCAGAAAGTACCGGGTTTCTCGTTCGTTAACCGCCGACGAAGAAAAGCTTTCTAGCTGAGTGTCGTAGCTACGTTGAAGAAAGCGCCACCCCACGATGCCCCCGACCGGTACAACAGGTTGAAACGTCATTGCCGGTAAGCCATCAACCGCTCTTCCCTCGGCAGCAGCGCGCGAAGAGCCTTGAGACACTTGTAGTATTGCTCAGCTAGCAGCGCATCAGTGGCTTCCGCGAGGACCTTGCGACTGTCAGCATCCGTGAACACCTGGCTTAGCTCTTCAACGCGGCGCAGCAATTGCTGCCTTGCGTCTTCAGGCTCCATGTCTCCTGACAAAACTAGCTGCGCGGCATAGCACACGCGGCGCACAGGCGTATTGACCTCGTCCGGGTGATTAGCATCGCGCAGGCGCAAGACATTCGCTTGCGGCGTCATAATCGAAAACCGACTGCGCCGATCCCCGTTTTCCAAGACGACTCCGTTGATCAACACCCGCTCTTTTGGGGCGAGTTTCAAAACCAGCCCGCCCATTAAGTTGCCCTCATCTGTCGCAAACCGCGCAGGACGGCCATGTTGATTTCAAGCAACGGATCGACACTTGCCTTCTTTCCCAACACCTGACTGCTGTGCTGCTCGGTGAACTCGGCCAGATAGAAAATCCGCGCGCGCAGTTCGTTTGGAAGAGCATTTTCTGAATCCGCAACGCCGCTAGCCAGAACTGACCACAAACGACGATTTTCATGCAATGCCTGAACAAATCCGCCAAAGTCGGATTTCTGTCGGGCGGCAGCGGCTTTGAGGCGATGTGTGATTTTCGAAATGGCCTCGTATTCGGTATCCCGTGGCGTACGTGTCGGAGCCGCGGTTTGGGCATAGGCGCGGTGTGCCATGTTTTGCGGTGTCACTTGAAATCCTTCCAATAGTCCGTCTTTTGGCAATCAGAGTCGGGGCGCCTTTCTAACGCCCCGACCAGGGTTTTAAGATTAACGGAACAACGACAGGACCGACTGCGGAGCCTGGTTCGCGATCGACAGAGACTGCGTGGCCAACTGCTGTTGAACCTGCAAGGCCTGTAGACGGGCCGAGGTCTCTTCCATGTCGGCGTCCACCAGCGAGCCGATACCGGACTTAAATGAATCTGCCAGATTCGAGATGAACTCTTTCTGGGTTTCAATCCGGCCCTGCGACGAGCCAAAGGCCGCCGAGGCGTCAATAGCGGTGTCGATCAGACCTTCGATGGTGCCCAGAGCAGCGGTTGCGCCCGCTGCGGTGGATACATCGATGCCAGCCAGCGCACCCAGACCGCCGGAACCGGCATTGGCAAACTGGCCACTGACAGTCAGGTCATTGCCACCAGCGTTAGTGAAATCAAGGGTGCCCGGCGTGCCGCTGTCATAGTCCACGGTCAAACCGGTGATGCCCAGATCATCAATCTTGCCTTTCAGGGCAACGGCAACGATATCAGCCGTGGTTGTTGCCGCCGCATCGTCTGCAGTCACGGTGTAAGACACAGTCTGATCGCCAACGGTCAGGCTGACACTGTCCCCGGCAGCAAAAGCCGTGGCGTTTTCTGCAATTTCAATCTGCTCGTTGCCGCCACCATTATCCAGCGCGATAGCTACGGTATCACCGTTTGCAGACGCCCCCGCCGAACTGCCCGAGAAGATGTCATTGGCTGTGTAACCACCAACCGACAGATCCTGTCCAGCTACGGTGATCGACGAGGCGGTCACGGCACCAGTCGAATCGCGGTCCAGCGAGGACAAGATCGAGGCCGAGGCCGCCGATCCGTTGACAAGGTTGAGCCCGTTGAACTGGGCTGCCCCAACAACGGCAGTGATCTGATCGCGCAGGGCGGTCACGTCCGCATTGATTTTGCCGCGATCCACGTTGTCTTCCTGCGCCGCGACGATCTTGCCCTTCATCTGGTTCAGAAGGTCGGTCACAGTTTCCGAGGCATTCCGCGCCACCGCAACGGTCGATTCACCCAGCGCCAGACTGTCCTTGATCGCGTTAAAACCCTTCACATCGGATTCCATGACTTTCGAGATGGCCCAGACTGCCGAATTGTCCTTGGCCGTCGCCACATCTTTACCGGTCGAAATCGCATTCTGGGTCGTGGCCAGGTTCTTGTTGACCGATTTCAGGGTTTGCAGCGCAACCATAGCGCCGTTGTTGGTCAGAATGGACATAACGTCTTCCTTTTTTCGTATGGGCCCTTTGTGCCCGTGCCAACCCCGCACCATCTGCGGGCTTTAACGTCTTTCTGATCACTGCGATCGGCCGTCCGGCTGTTCGCGCCACCTGCCGTTTCAGGTGCGTCGCCACCATTGCCGCCGATCCCCTAACGGAGTGCTAAGACCCGCAATCCGGAAAATTCGGATTTGAATCAAACCCGACGCTAGGCGCGTTTCTCCAACGTGGCGTTGCTGCGAACCGCAAAACCCTTGCGTTGCCCGTCGGCGCTGTAGGTGCTGAGCTCGTTTCGAACGCGGCGAAGTTCGGCCATACGATCGGCAACGGCCCGAATCCCGTCGGCCGCACTGTTAAGAAGCGCCTGATTCCTTTCGACCTTCCTCTGAAGCCGAACAAGTTCATCGCTTTCCCGAACCCGAAACTGGTTGAGCGCGCCAATCAACTTTTCCTTTTCGGGCATCATTTGACCCAACCGATCCAGATCGCCCTGCACAAGCGCGTTCCGCTCAAGATCCAGAACCTCTTCAAGTGAGGTGATCACGTCAGACTCGGATTTACTCGGCATGGGCCTTCTCCATCAGGGACTGGAACAAAACGTCTTGCAGGCCGACCCCACCGGCCTTGGCCAACTGATGCGCCTGCTGCTGAACCAATAAAGTCGAAAACTGGTCCTCACCGGCCCCACCGCCAAAAGACTGGCGACCCTCGCCCAGCCCCGCGGATTTCAGCATCTCGGTCAGAAAAGTTGCCTCAAGCTCAACCGCTGCGGTTTTTAGTCTTTCGACCGAGGACGGGGGCATTGGTTGGGAAACGGGGACAGATACTTTCATCACTTTCTCCGAAATTTGCATCGAACTTTGTCGAACAAAGATGAAAGCGGTTAAAATAAACGTAACTTCCTGCGGTCAGATTTCGGTTCACACAACCGGAGTCGGAGCAAAATGCCCAACCCTCTTTTGACAGCGATCGCCCCGTCCAACGCCAATGCCAAATCCGGCGGATCGTCCACTGATATGCCTGAGCAAAAGGCGGAAAGATCGTTTGAAGCCGTTCTGGAAGAACAGATCATACAACAGGCTGAAGACGCCCATCCTACTGAAGATCCGGTTCCGGAAACCGGGGGGGACCCGTCGGAAACGGTCGAAAACGGCGAGCCGATGGACGCAACACCTAACATCGTGGCCATTCCAGATGTCGCGTCGCGACAGGTTTCATTGTCCGAACCAAAGGGCGAGGTTCAGGGCAAAAGCCTTGCCGTTTGGGCAGCCGACGACCATTCAAACGATTCTGTTTCGGACCAGAAAAACGGGGTGGAAATTCCGTCAGGTGGCCTTTCCAAAGACAGCCCTAAAGTTTCTGCAGATGATCCTGTGACAGAGGTTCAGCCTGTCCGAACGGAAAGCCTAGCGCGTAACGCTCCAACGTCTGCTGAGGGTAGACTCTTGCACAGCGCAAGGTTTGGTATCCCGCCCACCCCGGACCAAGCCGGGTCCGCACCCGCTGAACTGTCGAAAACGGATGCTGTTCCCAGCCGCGAGACCGCAGATGGTACACCGCAGATAAAGGCCCCTTCCGCGCCGGACAAGGCGCAGCAATTCGTCCAAATGCAATTGATGGCAAAGCAGGACACCCAAGCTGAGGTTGAGGTTCCGGACATGGAGGCACCTCAACAGCTAAGGGACAATTCCCCTTTGCAGACTACCCGGGAACCCACCTCAGCCGTGCATGCACTTGGGGCAAACGTTCGCGCTGAAGTGGCGCGCGCCATTGCCGGGCAGATGGCCGCCGTCATACATACGCGACCTCAGGCCGGGGCGATAGAAATAGCATTGAACCCCGAAGAGCTGGGGCGCGTTTCTATCGTACTGAATGGCCGCGACGATGGCGTCCACCTGACAATCGCGGCCGAGCGCCCGGAAACACTGGACATCATGCGCCGCCATATTTCCGTTCTTGAGGCAGAGTTCAGGGCCCTTGGTTTCAGCGATCTGTCTTTCGACTTGGGATATTCATCTGATGCCCAACAGAATGGTCAGGACGACTTGGCCCAATCGCCATTTGAACCAGAGCGGGAGGCCCCCTCCCCTTCAAATACACAGGTCCCATCGCGCGTTGGTGCGTCTGGGCGCATCGACATAAGGCTTTGACATGATCAATCCGACCACCTCCACCATACAAACCGGCGCTCAGACACCGGCCTCTCAGCCTCAGACAACGGGGTTAAAATCAGATTTTGAGACATTCCTTTTGATGCTGACCGCTCAGGCGAAAAACCAGGACCCACTGGAGCCTTTGGATTCATCAGAATACGCGTCGCAACTGGCTCAATTTTCAATGGTCGAGCAGCAGGCACAAACCAACGCGTTGCTGTCCGGCCTGTCCGTGTCGATGGGCAATGTCGGGTTGGAACAACTTGCGGGCTGGGTTGGAATGGATGTGCGATCGGCCTCGGCCTTTCAATTTGACGGTGCGCCGGTCAAACTGTTCGCGCAACCCGACGTCGCCGCAAGCTCAGCATCTATCGTGGTTCGGGACGCCAATGGAACGGTCGTCGACCGCGTCCCGGCATCCCCCAGCAATTCCGAGTTCGTGTGGACCGGGACAGACAGCGCTGACAATTCAGTTCCTGCAGGGACCTATTCCGCCACGTTGGAAAGCTATGATGGAGAGGATCTGCTGTCCGACCAGACAGCATCAGCGTATAACCGCGTCGTCGAAGCACAGGCCGTGGATGACGCGCTGTTGCTAACGCTGGAAAGCGGGCAAGTTATACCCGTCAGCATGGTAAGTGCCGTACGATCTGGAACTTGATCTGACGGCCAAGGCAGGCCAAAGCTTTGCCTGATTCGACTCGCTTACAGAACTGGTGAACCTTCTGCCCGACCAAACCGCCCCACCACGTGATCTTGTTGACCACCTCCGCAGCACGGGCATTGTCGACGCCAGTGCCCGGTTTCAGACATTGTATGGGGGCCGCACCAATCAGGTCTGGAAGGTTCTGGGCGGTGACGGGGACAAAGTGCTGAAACTCTATCGGTCCAAGCTGCGCAACCCGCTGTTTCGCAACGACGCCGAACTGGAAGCCCGATGCCTGAATGCGCTGGAACCGATGGGCTTTGCGCCACGCCTGCGGGCAACGGGCAAACACGACAACGGCCTTTGGGTGTTTTATGATCACGCGCCCGGGTCACCATGGCAGTCAGAAACAACCTGCGTTGCCGCTTTGCTGCGCAAACTGCACATGCTGAACATCTCGATAGACGTGCCCTCAGGGCGCAACGGCAGCGCCGATCTTGCGCATCAGACGCAACAAATTCTGGACATGTGCCGTTCGGATCAAAAGGCACAACTTGCGCGATTGCGCCCTGTCAGCCCGGTGCCTGCAACAAACCACACCTGTTTGGTTCACGGTGACCCGGTTGCCGGAAACATACTGGTGGATGCAACGGGGCTGACGCTCATTGATTGGCAGTGTCCGGCCCGTGGCGATCCCTGCGAGGATATCGCACTGTTCCTGTCGCCCGGGATGCAACAGCTTTATCGCGGTGCCCCGTTGCGCGCAGCCGAAGAGGCGCAGTTCCTGTCTGCCTATGACCAACCTGAGATAACGCACAGATACCGCGAACTACAAAAGTGGTTTGCGTGGCGGATGGCGGCATATTGTCTGTGGCGCATAGAAAATGGTGCGACCGATTACTCAGCCGCATTGGATTTGGAAATCGCAGCCCTTGGGTAATATCAAAGATCGGCAAGCGACATCATTGCATATGCCGGTGGAAGCAAAGCACGCCGCCAGAACCCAAGAGGGAAACGGCCGGGAATTTGGCCAATCACCTCTGGCAGCCCCGCATCCTGCCCCAAGACCAGTCGGGACAGGGCACGCCCGCAATAGGTGCCCATCGCGACACCATTTCCGTGATACGCAAACCCGGCAAATAACCCTGATTGCCCCGGCACCGCCCCGGCAAACGGAGTCAGATCGCGGGACAAACACACCATGCCGGACCACATATGCGTGACGTCGACATGCGCCCATTCGGGGAACATCTTCCGAAAGTCCGATTGAACCTTTTGACGAATTGCAGCTTCGGCCCTGGCCGATGACCGCAAACCACCGCGCATACCGAACAGGAACCTCCGGTCCGGCATAAGACGGAAGTAATGCAACAGGTTGCGCGTATCGTATGACATCTGATCCGTGGTCCAGCCCTGAGCTTGCAACTCACCCTCGGACATTGGGCGCGTCACAAGAACCGTTGACTGGGTGGGCATGTAGCGGCCTGCCATCCAGTTTGGGATATCTTCGCTTGAATATCCGTTGGTGCAGATCAGAACATTTTCAGCGCGCACCCGGCCTGCCGCTGTACGAAGGTCAAAACCGCGCGCGGATTTCTGTAGGGCGTGCACACCAGTTTTCTGAAACAGCTTCGCACCGGACTTAGCTGCCGCTTTCGCAAGTCCGAACAGGTATTTTCTGGGGTTCAGGCCGAAACCGACCGGATTGGTGTATCCGCCATAAAACGCCCCCCCGATGCCAAGCCCGGGAAGGTCCTGAGCCTCGTGCAGCACTCCGGATGCGTCTGCGTTTCGGCGAAGTTTTTCCATTGCACGCGCGGTGTGGGCCAGTTGGGTTTCCCCTTTTGAATGGGTTTCCGCGTTGATCCCGTGGGCGTCCAACAACTCGGCAACAAGGTGAACCGCCTCTGCTTCTGCCGCGTCATAGCGTTCAGCAGCCGGGGCTCCGTAAATCCGCGCCATCGCTTTGTGGCTGAGTTTCGAGCCACCGAGACAGCAAAACCCACCATTCCGGCCTGACGCGCCCCAACCGGGTGTTTCAGCCTCGAGCACGGCAACAGAAACCCCGGCGTTAGCCAGATGCAGGGCCGCAGACAGACCCGTGAACCCTGCCCCGACGATGGCTATGTCAACACTCAGATCGCCCTGCAGGTCCGGCCAATCCGGGGCGGCGATTGTCTCGTCCCACCAACAGCCCTCACGCGGGCCGGAGCCATAGGTGTAATCCGGGAACAGCCGTTTCATTCGGTACGGGCCGCCGCCATCTCATCCTGTTTCTGCCGCATCATGGCGCGTTTTGTGACCAAAGACGCGGTGATGACGCCCACGGTCACAACAGCAATCATCAACGTCGACAGCGCGTTGATCTCGGGGCTGACCCCCAGACGCACGGCCGAGAATATCTTGATCGGCAAGGTTGTCGCCGACGGCCCCGAGGTGAAGGACGCAATCACCAGATCGTCCAGCGACAGGGTAAAGGCCAGCAACCAGCCCGAGATCACGGCAGGCGCAATGATCGGCAACGTCACCAGGCGAAACGCTTGCGCGGGCGAACAACCAAGGTCCAGAGCGGCCTCTTCAAGCGACTGATCGAACGTCACCAAACGCGACGAGACAACGACCGAGACGAAACACATCGAAAATGTCGTATGCGCCAGCACGATGGTCAGGATACCGCGATCCAGTCCGATGCCGATGAACAACAGCAACAGCGATAGGCCCGTGATCACCTCGGGCATGACCAGCGGGGCGTAAATCATGCCGGAAAACAGCGTGCGCCCAAAGAACCGCCCGCCGCGCACCAACACATAGGCCGCGGCGGTACCCAAAACAGTCGCCAGCGTTGACGAAAAGACGGCCACCCGGATCGTGACCCAGGCGGCATCCAGAAATGCCTCGTTCTGGACCAGCTCACCATACCATTTGGTCGAGAATCCGGCCCAGACGGTGACCAGTTTGCTTTCGTTGAAGGAAAAGATGATCAGGATGATCATCGGGATGTAGAGGAACGCAAATCCCAGCGTCAGCGAGACCGCGTTGAACCAGCTTAGCCTGTTCATTGCTCGGCCTCCGTCTGTTTCTGCTGGTTGCGCTGGAACAGCACGATCGGGATCACGAGGATCAGCAACAGCACAACGGCCACGGCGCTGGCAACGGGCCAGTCGCGGTTCGAGAAGAACTCCTCCCACAGCACCTTACCGATCATCAGCGTACCCGAACCGCCCAGAAGCGAGGGGATCACGAACTCACCGATCACCGGGATCATGACCAGGAAACAGCCCGCGATGATACCGGGGCGCGACAGTGGGATCGTCACCAGCCAGAATGCCTGCACGCGCGAACAGCCCAAATCTTCAGCGGCCTCGATCAGAGATTCATCCATCCGCTCCAGCGCCGAATAGATCGGCAGGATCATAAACGGCAGATAGGTGTAGACGATCCCGATATAGACCGCAGTCTGCGTGTTCAAAATGGTCAGCGGGGTCGAAATGATGCCCGTCCAAAGCAGAAGCTGGTTCAAGTAACCTTCATTCGACAGGATGCCCATCCACGCGTAAACGCGGATCAGGAATGAGGTCCAGAAGGGCAGGATCACCAGCATCATCAGCGTCGGTCGCCATTCGACCGGCGCGCGGGCCATGCCATAGGCGATGGGATAGCCCACCAGCAGCGTGAAAAACGTGGAAATCACAGCGATCTTGACGCTGGACAGGTACGCCTTCCAATACAGGTCGTCCTCGGTCAGCCAGATGAAGTTCTCAAAGTCCAACTGGCTGAAGAAATCCTTTATCCCCGCCCAGCCCTGCGAAAAGTCCAGAGTCGGTGTATAAGGCGGAATCGCCAACGCGATATCCGACAGCGAGATTTTCAGGACGATGAAGAACGGCACCAGAAACAGCGCTAGCAGCCAGACATAAGGAATGGCGATCAGGAACGCGCGGCGCATCAGTCGGCCAGCAGAACCGCAGCCGTTGCTGTCCAAGACAGCCAGACCGGGTCTTCCCAAGTGAATGAACGGCGTGAGATGCGGCGGGTATTGGCCGTCTGCGCCTTGATGATCGTGCCGTTGGGCAGCTCAACGTGATAGGTGGACAGGTTGCCCAGATAGGCGATGTCATGCACCTTGCCCTGCACAGCGTTGATCGCATCTGCCGGACGGTCGGCGGAAATCGTTACCTTTTCGGGTCGGATCGCCAGATGGCAAGCCTGCCCCTGCAAAAGCCCGTTGGCCGAGGTCGCTGTCAGCGGGGCCTGCCCTTCGGCCCAGTCGATCTGATAGGTATCCTCGCCATTGGCGGAGGCACGGCCCTCGATGATATTCACGTCTCCGATAAAGTCGGCGACATAGACCGAGTTCGGGTTCTCATAAATCCGATCCGGGGTAGCGACCTGCATCAGTTTGCCCTGATCCATAACGGCCACGCGGCTGGCCACGGTCATGGCCTCTTCCTGGTCGTGGGTCACGATGACAAAGGTGGTGCCGGTCTTTTCCTGAATATCCATCAGTTCAAACTGCGTGTCCTGCCGCAGTTTCTTATCCAACGCACCCAGCGGTTCGTCCAACAGCAGCAGCTTGGGCGCCTTGGCCAGAGACCGGGCCAGCGCCACCCGCTGCCGCTGCCCGCCCGAGATCTGGTGCGGTTTGCGGCGCGCAAATTGCGTTAGCCGGGTCAGGCGCAGCATTTCCTCGACCCGATCTTCAAGATCGTGCTTGGGCATGTTGTCCCGGCGCAGGCCGAAAGCGATGTTTTCCCAGATGCTGAGGTGTGGAAACAGCGCATAGGACTGGAACATCATGTTCACCGCCCGTTTGTTCGGCGGGATCGGGTCGATATCCTGACCACCCAGCATGATGTGGCCTTCGGTGGGCGTTTCGAACCCCGCCAGCATCCGCATCATCGTGGTCTTGCCGCAGCCTGATGGCCCCAGCAGAGCGAAGAATTCTTTCTCGAAAATATCCAGAGACAGGTTGTCGATCGCCGTAAAGTCGCCAAATCGTTTGGTGACATTCTGGAACTGGATCAAGGGTTTCGCCTGCGGGTCCTCCCACGGCGCAAATACTTCAGAGTTCACTACGGCCCCCGTTCGGCAATCTGGAAAAAGGGCAAGGCGGACATGCCGCCCTGCCTTGGTAAATCGGATCAGGTGCCCGATTTGATCTTGGTCCACAGACGGGTCACGACCCGCTGCGTTTTCGCCGGATAAGGCGTGGTGATGTAGAGGTTCTGCATCGTCGCATCATCCGGATAGATCGCCGGATCACCGATCACGTCTTCCTCAAGGAACTCTTGCGACGCCTGGTTGCCGTTGGCGTAGTACACATAGTTCGACGCGGCAGCCATGTTGTTGGCATCCAGAATAAAGTTCAGGAACTTGTGTGCGCCCTCAGGGTTCGGAGCATCCGCCGGAATCGCCATCTGGTCGAACCACATCAGCGAGCCTTCGGCAAACGGGTGGTATTCGATCTCGACCCCGTTATCGGCCTCGGCCGCACGGTCACGCGCCTGCAGAATGTCACCAGACCAACCCACGGCCACGCAGATATCGCCATTCGCCAACGCATTGATGTATTCCGAGCTGTGGAACTTTTGGATATGCGGGCGGACACTGGTCAGAACTTCTTCGACCTTTTTGATGACGTCCGGATCATGGCTGTCCGGGTCTTCACCCAGATACTGCAAAGTCATCGGGATCATTTCCGCTGGTGCGTCCAGGAAATGCACACCGCACGCAGCCAGCTTTTCCATGTTTTCTGGCTTCAGCACCAGATCCATGCTGTTCAGGGCAACATCGTCGCCCAGCGCCTCTTTGACCTTGGCGACATTCACACCGATACCGGTGGTGCCCCACATGTAGTTGATCGAATAGGCGTTGTTCGGGTCGTATCCGGCGGTGCGTTCCTGAATGACGTCCCAAAGATTGCCCGAGTTGGACAGTTGTGACGCGTCCAGTTCCTGAAACGCTCCGGCCTGAATCTGACGCTGAAGGAACGTGCCGGACGGGACAACCACGTCATAGCCCGACCCACCAGCCAGCATTTTGGTCTCCAGCACTTCGTTGCTGTCAAACACGTCGTAGATGAGTGTCAGACCGGTTTCTTCCTCGAATTTCGTCAGAAGCTCTTCGTCGATATAGTCGGACCAGTTGTAGACGCGCACTTCTTCGGCGAAGGCTGCCGAAGTCCCCAGTGCGATGGCCGCTGTCATGGTCAGCGTTTTGATTGACATATTATTCTCCCTGCAAGTGTCCGGGTATTTTCCCGTTTTTTTGGATTTGATCAAGTTTTGCGTTTTCCCCCGATCCCGCGTATGGTTTCACGAGGTCAGGCACCTGGCAAGTCAGCATCATTGGAAACAGGGCAAACCAATTGGATTTGATCAAAAATAAGGCGGTCGGGTCGTCCGGCAGTGGGCCAAAGCGGCCTGCACACGAACAGGTTTATCATTCACTCAGATCGCAGATCATGTATGGCGATCTGGTTCCCGGGCAGCCCGTCACCATTCAGGGACTGACTGATTCGCTAAACGCCGGAATGACCCCCGTGCGTGAGGCTATCCGGCGGTTGATTTCCGACGGAGCACTGGTGTTCCAAGGAAATCGACGGGTCAGCGTACCCATGCTGTCAACGCGTGACGTCAAGCAGATGATTTATGCAAGAATATCAATAGAATCAGAGCTTTCACGGCAGGCAACGGCCAATCTAACACCTGCGGACGTCGATCATTTGGAACGCATTGATCAACAGTTGGATCAAACAATCGCCGATGGGGATGTCAGCGGCTACCTGCGTTTGAATCATCTGTTTCACGAAACGCTCTATGCTCATGCCGACGCGCCGATTCTCAATGATCTGGCGGAACGCCTGTGGCTCCGGTTCGGGCCGTCCCTGCGTGTGGTCTGTGGCCGATTCGGAACCCAGAGCCTTCCTGACCGCCACAAGGATATTATCCGGGCGCTTCGTGATCAAAACGCCGATCTTGTTGCAAAAGCAACCGCTCAGGACATCGAACAGGGGATGGAGCTCATGGCGGACTCACTTGCGAACGTCTAGATCAACGCGATTCGATTGACAGGGAAAAATTTGATCATATTGTGATCACCAACCGCTCTTGCAGGAGATTCCCTGATGTCGACCATCACCAATCACATGCCAACCGCCGAATTGCAGGCGCTTGACGCAGCCCATCACATGCATCCGTTTTCAGCCAATGGCGCGCTGGGGAAAGAAGGCGCGCGCGTCATCACCCGTGCCAGGGGCGTCTATCTGACTGACAGTGAAGGCGAAGAAATTCTGGATGCCATGGCGGGCCTGTGGTGCGTAAATATCGGCTATGGCCGCGACGAACTGGCCGAGGTCGCCGCCCGCCAGATGCGAGAGCTGCCCTATTACAACACCTTCTTCAAAACCACACATGTTCCCGCCATTGCGCTGGCCAATAAGCTGGCCGAACTTGCGCCCGGCGACCTGAACCATGTCTTCTTCGCCGCTGGCGGGTCCGAGGCCAACGACACCAATATCCGTCTGGTGCGCACCTATTGGGCCGAAAAAGGCCAACCCGACAAGAACATCATCATCAGCCGCCACAACGCCTATCATGGTTCGTCCGTCGGTTCGGCCTCGCTTGGGGGCATGGCCGGAATGCACGCGCAGGGCGGCATTCCGATCCCGAACATCCACCACATCAACCAGCCGAACTGGTGGGCCGAAGGCGGCGACATGTCGCCCGAAGACTTTGGCCTGGCCCGTGCGCGCGAGTTGGAAGAGGCGATTCTTGAACTGGGTGAAAACCGTGTCGCGGCCTTCATCGCCGAACCCGTGCAGGGCGCGGGCGGTGTAATCGTGGCACCTGACACCTACTGGCCCGAAATCCAGCGTATCTGCGACAAGTACGACATCTTGCTGATCGCGGATGAGGTGATCTGCGGGTTCGGCCGCACCGGCAACTGGTTCGGGTCACAAACCGTGGGTATCCGCCCGCATATCATGACCATCGCCAAGGGCCTCAGTTCGGGCTACGCGCCCATCGGTGGCTCAATCGTCAACGATGAGATTGCCGAAGTCATCGGCGGAACCGAGTTCAATCACGGCTACACCTATTCCGGCCATCCGGTTGCGGCTGCCGTTGCGCTGGAGAACCTGCGTATCCTTGAAGAGGAAAAGATCGTCGAGCACGTCCGCGACGTCGCCGCGCCATACCTCAAGGAAAAGTGGGAGGCGTTGACCGATCATCCGCTGGTGGGTGAGGCAAAGATCGTTGGCATGATGGCCTCGATTGCCCTGACCCCGGACAAGGCCAGCCGCGCCAGGTTCGCCTCGGCCCCCGGCACAGTAGGCTATATCTGCCGCGATCGTTGTTTTGCCAACAATCTGATCATGCGCCACGTTGGCGACCGTATGATCATTTCGCCGCCGCTGATCCTGACTCCGTCAGAGATCGACGAGATGTTCGTGCGTATCCACAAATCGCTGGATGAGGCACAAACCGACATCATCGAACAGGGTTTGATGAAAGCCGCATCATAAGTGGCATTTGAACTTGTTTGGAAACTGAAACGGGCGGCTCTTTGGAGCCGCCCTTTTTTAACGCATACGTTCCAGAAGTGTCAGGCTGGGATACCCATCGGGCAAAAGCCCTTGTGCCAGTTGATAAGCGCGAACGGCGTTGATCGTATTGGGGCCGGTCCGTCCGTCGATGCCCTGCGTATCGAAACCTGCTTGGGTCAGCCGCGCCTGCAGTTCCTTTTTTTCGGTGAAACTCAGCACGCGGTCGCCGCGTGGCCAACCGGCCTGAAACGGGGCACGACCGGACAGGCGGTCTGAAAGGTGACCGATACCAATCACGTAAGCATCTGCACCATTATACGCCTCGATCACGCTGAAATTATCAAAAATCATAAGCGCAACGCCCTGCCCGCCCGCAGGTAGCAGGATCGCGGCCTGCCCATGATCCGCCACGGCTTCGCCATTCATTGCAGTTACACCCCGCGCCGCCCATTCAGATGGCAACAGAGTGTAATCGCGCTTGGCAGTAGAAAAATCGAAATCACGGGGCAGGCGCACCTCAACGCCCCACGGCTGCCCCTTCGTCCAACCATGGCGCGCCAGATAAGACGCGGCAGAGGCCAGCGCATCCGTCGGGTCATCCGACCAGATGTCGCGTCGGCCATCCCTGTCAAAATCCACGGCGTGATCCAGATACGAGGTCGGCATGAACTGCGTATGCCCCATCGCCCCGGCCCAGCTTCCGACCATGTTGTGCGGGCTGACATCCCCGGCCTCAATGATCTGCAACGCGGCAATCAACTGGGTTTCAAAGAACCGCGCGCGACGCGCATCAAACGCAAGCGTGGCCAAAGATCGGATGGTGTGGTCACTTCCCCTGAAGGATCCAAAGGATGTCTCAAGCCCCCAGATCGCGGTCACAACCTCTTTTTCAACGCCATACTGCGCCTCAATCCGGGTCAGCGTATCGCTATGGCGCTGCAATCCGACGCGGCCATCCGAAACGCGCCGATCCGAGACCGCCGCGTCCAGGTATTCCCAAATGGGCTTTGAGAATTCCGCCTGATTGCGGTCCCGTTTGATGACGTCCTTGTCATATGTCAGACCTTCCAGAGACCGGTCCAAAGTCGCAGCGGAAATGCCCTGTTCAAGGGCGCGCTCACGAAAGGCACCCAGCCACGCCTGAAACCGCGCGTTTCCTTCGGTAGACACCCGATACTCCTTGGCTGGTGGTCGAACGACCGGTCGGATCGAGACCGTTACATCAGCCGAAGCCAACTGCAAGATCTGCAACCCATCTGACTTTTCCTGCGATTCCGCCTGCACTATGGATGCCCATAATGCAGCGGTCATGACGCCGCCTATGCATTTACGCATTCCGATTTTTCCTGATTACTGCTCATCCACAGAATAGCGCAAAACCGCGCTTCGACAAAGCGGTCATGTGTTCTGTTCGCGATCTTTTGCTTCCCGCTCGGCCCGTATCTGGGCCAGCGCTTGCCGCAACATAGGAACGCGATTTGGCCTAAAGCTATCGTCTGTTACGAACATTTCGCGCATGCGATCCAAACGAAAGACCCTGAAATCCTGTCTCAGATGGCACCACGACAGCAGAACGCTGGCGCGATCCATATAGACAATACTAAGCGGGTCCACCCTTCGGCGCGTTTCCTCGCCTTTGCCGTCCGTATAGGCAAAATCAATGGTGCGCTCGGCCCATGTGGCCCGCCGCAGATCGGCCACTTCGATTGTCGGCTTGGCCGGGCGTGCAAACCGGGCGGCGGCGAGTACTGCGTGACTTAACCGATGAGATTGGCGCGACGGCAAACGGCCCTGCAGTTTTCGAAGCGCGTCACCGGCGGCTTCGGCCAACCCCGGATCACCGATCGACTGCACCTCGCGCAGGCCAAGAACCAAGGCTTCCAATTCATCATCGGTAAAGCCCAATGGCGGTAAAGTCGCGTCTTCGATCAGGGTAAACCCGAACCCCGCCTCTCCGTCAATCACTGCGCCCAAACCACGCAGCGCGCCTATGTCACGATGAACGGTACGGGCTGAAACACCCAAATCCTGCGCCAATTGCACCGATGTTTTCGGCGTTGGGCCAGAGCGTAAGGCTTGCATCAACTGGAACAGACGGGCGGTGCGGGACATAGCGCAAGTTACCGTAGTCCTAATGACAGTTTTTGTCATCAGCTCAACGTAACCAAGTGGCGTCCAACCAAGGGAGTTACCAATGTTGACCTTACTGACCTTTCCAGCCGCTTTTGGATCTTTCAGCGCCAGCCCATTCTGCGTCAAGACGGCCCTGATGCTGCGATACTCAGGCCAACGCTGGCAGCGATCCGACCTGCTGAACCCCAGCAAAATGCCCCACCAAAAGCTGCCCGTCCTGCGCACACCGGACCGTCTTTTGCCCGACAGCGACCTGATCCGGGATTGGCTGGAATCGCAGGGCACCGAATTCGACAAGGGGCTGACTGAAGCGCAAAAAGCGCAGTCCCGCGCCCTGATCCGCATGGCCGAAGAGCATATCTATCACCACATTGTACTGGATCGTTGGGGCAACGATGAGGCATGGCCGATTCTGCGCGACACGTTCTTTACCGAAATCCCAGCGTTGATCCGCAAGCCTGTGACCAATGCAATTCGCCGGTCGGTGCTCAGGCGTCTGGACGGGGTTGGTGTATCGAGATTCTCAGAGTCCGAACGCCGTGGACGTCTGGAACGCGATCTCGAGTCGATTTCCGCGTTGCTTTGGCAATCTCCCTTCCTGATGGGGGACACCCCCACGGCAGCAGATATGAGCGTGGGCCCAATTCTGGCAGCGATGCGCGCAACACCGGTAGAAACGCCGCTGACCCGGCGGATCAAACAAGATACGCTGCTCAGCAGCTATATCGACCGCATAGAACAGGCGATTCCCGTATGATGCCCTTCAAAGACCCTGCCGTCGAAGCCGTGTTCGACGCCTTCCCCCAGAGCACCCGCAAAGGTGCGCTGGCGCTGCGGGATCTGATCTTTGAAACCGCCCAGACGCTGCCCGACACGCACCCCATGCAAGAGGCTCTGCGTTGGGGTCAACCAGCCTATCTTGCGCCCAAAGGGTCAACACTCAGGCTGGGAGGGCACAAGTCTGCCAAATTCGCTTTTTTTGTGCATTGCCAGACACGGCTGATCGGCGACTATAACTCGGTCTTTCCCGGCGAAGACCGGCTGGACGGCAATCGCGCGGTCCTGTTCAATCACCCCGGGCAGATCGACGCAAACCGCCATGGCTGGCTGATTGCCAGGGCGCTGACTTATCACGTAACAGAGAAAACCAGATAAATTTGGATCGCTTTTCGCATTCAGGACAAAGCCAAGAGGCAACTAAAAACGATACGACATATTTCTGAAACGCGTTTTCACCTCTGACGGCGTTTGCGTTCGACCTTGCGCTTGATCTTGTCTTTTTTGCGCTTGTTGCTGGCTGCCTTACGGCGAGTACCACGTTTCGCAAGGCCCCGACCACGCGGCAGGGCCTGATCGTCGATTGAGAGCAGTTCCAGTTCCAACCCGCCAGTCACCGGCGTCGCCTGTGTCAGCCGTACAGTGACTCGTTGGCCAATGGCGATGATCAGCCCGGTGTCTGATCCCATCAGCGTCCCGGCCTCGCGGTCAAAATGGAAAAATTCACTCCCCAACGAGCGCACCGGCACCAGACCGTCAGCCCCGGTTTCGTCCATCTTCACAAAAGCGCCGAACCGGGCAATACCGCTGATGCGGCCCGAGAACTCATTGCCCACCCGCTCGCTGAGATAGGCAGCCAGATAGCGGTCGGTCGTATCACGCTCGGCCATCATTGAGCGGCGTTCGGTGTCCGAGATATGGGTGGCGGTTTCGTCCAGCCGCGCGATTTCATCCTCGGTCAGCCCGTCCTTGCCCCAGTCATGCGCCGAGATCAGCGCCCGATGCACGATCAGATCGGCGTAACGGCGAATGGGCGAGGTGAAATGCGCATAGTTGCGCAGCGCCAGCCCGAAATGGCCGAAATTTTCAGGGTTGTAATACGCCTGCGCCATAGACCGCAGCGTCGACAGGTTAATCAGTTCGGCATCCTCGGTCCCGGCGGCGGCATTCAGCAGCGCGTTCAGATGCCGGGTTTGCAACACCTGCCCTTTGGCGAGGTTCAACCCCGCCGCCTGCGCCGTTTCCCGCAGGCTTTCCAGCTTTTCGGGCGCAGGTTCTTCGTGGACCCGGAACAGCAGCGGGCGGCGTTTGGCGATCAACGTTTCAGCCGCGGCAACATTGGCGAGGATCATGAATTCCTCGATCAGCTTATGGGCATCCAGCCGGTCGCGGAAGGCCACGCTGGTCACTTCGCCCGTGTCGCTGAGAACGATCTGTCGTTCCGGCAGATCCAGCTCCAGCGGTTGCCGTTCCGCCCGCGCGGTTTTCAGCGCGGCATAAGCGGCATAGAGCGGCTTCAAGACCGTATCCAGCAAAGGCCCGGTGCGGTCGTTTGGGGTACCATCAATGGCCTCTTGCACCTCGGCATAATGCAGCGACGCGGCGGATCGCATCAGCCCCCGCACAAAGCGATGGCCAATCTTGTTTCCCTCGGCGTCAATCTGCATCCGCACCGCGATACAGGCGCGCGGGACGCCTTCGTGCAGCGAGCACAGGTCGCCCGACAGCCGGTCCGGCAGCATCGGCACCACGCGATCTGGGAAATAGCTGGAATTGCCGCGCTTGCGCGCCTCGCGGTCCAGCGCGGTACCGGGCTGCACATAGGCAGCCACATCAGCGATGGCGACCCAGATCACATGGCCGTCGGGGTTTTTCGGGTCGTCATCGGCATGGGCATAGCAAGCGTCATCATGGTCCCGCGCATCCGAAGGGTCGATGGTTAGCAGCGGCATATCCCGCAGGTCTTCGCGGCCCTTCAGGCCAACCGGTTTGGCCTTGTCCGCCTCGGCGATCACTTTGTCGGGGAAGTCGTCCGGGATGCCGTGCTGGTGGATTGCGATCAGCGACACCGCCTTGGGCGCGGTTGGGTCGCCCAGCCGTTCGACAATGCGCGCACGGGGCAGGCCCATGCGGTTCTTTGGTCCGGCCTGTTCCGCCTCGACCAGTTCGCCATCCTTGGCTCCCAGAACTGCACCATCTGCAACCAGCCATTCGGTCGAGCCTGCTTTGTCGATGGGCACGATCCGCCCGCCCTCGGCCCCTTTGCGGAAAATGCCGACGATCTTGCGTGGATTGGTGCCGATGCGACGGATCAGGCGGGCCTCGTAGTTGTGGTCTTCCTCATGCACCACGGTCAGGCGGGCCAAAATCCGGTCGCCCTCGCCCAAGGCAGGGTCGCTGGCGCGGGTTATCAGCAAGACGATGGGCTCGACCCCCTCGCCATGCCATTCCAGCGGACGAGCGAATAGATCGCCATCTGCGTTCGGAGCCTTCACCTGCAACACGCTGACAGGCGGCAGACGATCCGGGTCGCCATAGCTGCGTTTGCGTTTTTCCAAATGGCCCTCGGCCTCAAGCTCGCGCAGGATGCGTTTTAAGTCGATCCGCGCCGCGCCCTTGATCCCAAAGGCTTTGGCGATATCGCGTTTCGAGGTCAGGGTGGGGTTCGCCGAGATCCAGTCAAGGACCTCCTGCTTGGTGGGGATACGACTCATGTATTTGGCGTAACACGGGCGTGCGACGGCGTCATGACCAAAAACGGATCAGGGTTTCAGATCGGCCACCGTGTCAACGTCTCGCAACGGGTTCAGCAGCGCCACGCGCTGACCGGGGACAGAGGACAGCGTGTCCGCCAGTGCATATTCGGTGGACCAGCGCACATTGCGGAACAGGCCGCTGGGCAGCGCGCCGTATCGCTGCGCGCCCACCAGCCAATAGCCACCGTCGTGCGCAGGGCCAAATGCCATCTGCGCCGACCCCAGCGCCTTGAAGGCCCCTGCAATATGAGTACGCGAAATGCCCGGAATATCTGCGCCGATCAGGCAGACCGGCCCCGGCGGCATCCCGCGCAGCATCCAGCCCATCCGATCGCCCAGATCTCCGCGCCCCTGCGCGGCGCGTGGCAGATCAGCAGGCCAGATGGGGCTGATCAGCCCCTCGCGGTCGGGCGCGACTGCCAGCACGATCTGCCAACGCGGGTCGCGCAGGCGTCGGATCAGCGAACGGGTCTGATGGCGAAACCACCACGCTGCCCCGACCATGCCGATATCGCGGCCCAGCCGGGTTTTTACCCGCCCCGGGCGCGGCTCTTTCACCATGATGACCAAACTACGCTGCATGTCAGGCGAAATAGTCCCGCAGGATGCGCGTATAGATCGCCTTGAGCTGTTCGATCTGCGCTACCTCAACGCATTCGTCCACCTGATGCATCGTGCGCCCGACCAGACCGAATTCCACCACCGGGCAGTGGTTCTTCACAAATCGCGCGTCCGAGGTGCCACCAGTGGTCGACAACTCAGGTTTCACGCCCGTTTCCGCCTCAACCGACTTGGCAACCAGATCAGACAAAGGGCCGGGGGGTGTCAGGAAGCTTTCGCCTGAAATCTTGATCCGCAGGTCGATCTCAACCCCGAACGCCTCCGCCACCGCAGCGGCCTCGGCCCGCAGCCAATCGCTGAGGCTGGCCCCGGAATGCAGGTCGTTGAACCGGATATTCACCGCGCCGGTACATTGCGCGGGGATCACGTTGGTTGCCGGATTACCCGTGTCAATCGTGACCACGGCCAGCGTCGAGGCGTCGAAGTGATCCGTCCCCTGATCCAGTTTGTGACTGGACAGACGATCCATCAACCGCGCCATTGCGGGCATCGGATTCTTGGCCCGGTGCGGATAGGCCGCGTGCCCCTGCACGCCAGTCACGGTGAACCAGATATTCATGGACCCACGGCGGCCGATCTTCATCATCTCGCCCATCGTATTGGGACAGGTCGGTTCACCCACCAGACAAACCGACATCTTCTCGTCCGCGCGGTCCATATAGTCCAGCAACGCGGTCGTCCCGTCCACGGCGTCACCTTCTTCGTCGCCCGTAATCGTCAGGATCACCGCCCCGTCCGGAGGTGTGTCCCGCACGAAATCAACGGCAGCCGCGGCAAAGGCCGCAACACCGGACTTCATGTCCGTCGTTCCGCGGCCATACATGACACCATCTTTGATCTCGGCCCCGAAGGGCGGCATAGTCCATGCGGCCTCATCCCCAACCGGAACAACGTCGGTGTGACCGTTAAACCCAAAGCTGCGCGCATGTCCTTTCGCGCCCCAACGGGCAAACAGATTGCTGACGCCGCCCCGGTCTACGCGCGTGCACTCGAACCCGGCGTCGGACAGGGTGCGCTCAAGCAAGACAATGGCACCGCCTTCTTCGGGTGTGACCGAAGGGCAACGGATCAGGTCTGCCGTGAGTTCTACCGGATCTGTCATTTCTCGCCCTTTCTGATTGTGGCTTCGCAGGATCGCGCACAGATTCAACGAATTGGGTGAATTGCCAACCCCTACACCCCCATTTCCCGCGGCTTTTTTGCATAGGCCTCAGTTTGATATCTCAATAAAACATGCCCGTTTACCCCAAGACCATCTTGCCGCCTTGTTCAAAACTGAGTTACAGGGCGGCGAAACAGGTAAATTGACGATGAAACGAGTCCTTTTCGCTTTGATCTGCCTGACTTTCGCCGTTCTCGCACAGCAAAGCCAGGCCCAGACGCTGTCGGTCGCAACCGTGACCCGTACCCCATTTTCCTATGTAGAGGATGGGGCACAGACCGGTTTTTCGATGGATCTGCTTGCGGCGCTGTCCGAGTCCCTGAACTGGGACTACGAGATCAACCGAGTCGAGGCTTTTGGCGAAATGCTGGGGTCGGTTCAGGACGGGTCTGCTGATCTGGCCATCGCAAATATTTCGATCACCGCCTCACGCGAAACCCAGATGGATTTCAGCCAACCCATTTTCGAGGCGGGTTTGCAGATCATGGTCCCGTCTGACGCTGTGCGGCGACCGTCACTGCTGCAGGCATTGCTATCGGTCGAGTTGTTTATCGCCATCGGGCTTGCCTTTGCGATCCTTCTGGGTGGCGGCATGCTGATGTGGATATTCGAACGCCGCTCGCAACCCTATTTCGACCGCAAGTTGGACGAAGCATGGTTCCCGTCCTTCTGGTGGGCGCTGAACCTTGTGGTCAATGGCGGGTTCGAGGAACGGATGCCGCGCACCCCGTTTGGTCGGCTGTTGGGTGTTGTTCTGGTCGTATCTTCGCTGTTTATCGTATCCGTTTTCACCGCGCGGATTACCTCTGTGATGACCGTCGACGCCATCAGCGGCAATGTGAATTCGGTCAATGATCTTTACGGAAAGCAGGTTGGCACGATTTCCAATTCAACCGCAGCCAATTTCCTGAACAGGCGCGAGATCGAGTTTGTCGGCTACGACGGGTTGGACCCATTGCTTGACGCCTTCAAGAATGAAGAGCTCGATGCGGTCGTGTTCGATGCCCCGATCCTGGCCTACTTTGCCTCACATGAAGGGCGGCGGATCGCATCGGTCACCGGTGGTGTTTTCCTGCGCGAAAATTACGGGATCGCTTTCCCGACGGGCTCGCCTTTGGTCGAGGACGTCAATCAGGCGCTGCTGTCTCTGCGTGAGGACGGCACCTATGACGAGATTTATCGCAAGTGGTTCGGGGTGCGGAACTAAGGCGGCCTAAGCCGGTTCCTCATCTCCGAAAAACGGTGTCATCTGCGCGACGATAACCGCGTTCTCGTCCAGCGCGCGCTGCATCAGGGCCCGCTCATCAGGATCAATGTCGTGGCCTTGCGCCTCACGCTCGGCCAGAGTGCCATAGCCGGTCACATCCAGAGGCGCCGTGTCCGCCTGCTTCAGGATCGCGACGGTCTCGCGCACCGCCTCGGCCTCATCCACACCACTGGCGAAACACATCAACGCCGCCCCGGTCGCGCCTTCGGGCAGGCCGTCGCCATCCTTGCGACCGATCTGCACAAGCAGGGTGTAAACTTGCTGACGGGACGGTTTCTTTTGCTTTTCCATGCGGGGGCCATAGCCCCGTGCACCTTCCCGGTCAAGCGATTGCGTTGACGCATGCGCGTCGTCATAGTGGCCCCGCCGTTAGTCAAAAAGGTGCTTCATGACATATCCAGATTTCATCACCGATTTTCCCAGCCTCGACGTGCCCTTCCCCGAGGACGTCGTGCAAACCGCCGTGATCCGGTCCGATGCCGGACTGGTGGCGTTTTTCACTTTCCTGAAGGATTTTGAACTGCCCCCGCATTCGCACAAGGCCCAATGGGGAACGGTAATCGAAGGTGAGGTTGAACTGACCATCGGGGATGAAACGCGAACCTACCGCCCCGGCGACAGCTATACGATCCCCACAGGCGTCGAACATGGCGGCAAAATCAAAGCCGGGTCTCGGGTGATCGACGTGTTCGAAGAACCCGACCGCTATCCGGTGAAAGGCTAACAAAAAGGCCGCAGCGCGATGCTGCGGCCCTTTTCCGGCTGGAGCGAGTTTTAATCGCGCAGCAATTCGTTGATCCCTGTTTTCGAGCGGGTCTTTTCATCCACCCGCTTCACGATCACCGCGCAGTACAGGCTGACATTGTTCTTGGACGGCATCGAACCGGCGACAACTACCGAATAGGGCGGCACTTCGCCATACATGACCTCACCGGTTTCGCGGTCGACGATCTTGGTCGACTTGCCGATGAACACGCCCATGCCCAGAACCGAGCCTTCGCGAACGATGCAGCCCTCGACCACTTCCGACCGTGCACCGATAAAGCAGTTGTCTTCGATGATGGTTGGGCCGGCCTGCATCGGTTCCAGCACGCCGCCGATACCCACACCGCCCGACAGATGGACGTTCTTGCCGATCTGCGCGCAGGAACCCACTGTGGCCCAGGTATCAACCATGGTGCCCTCGTCCACATATGCGCCCAGGTTCACGAAAGACGGCATTAGCACCACGCCCGGCGCGATATAGGCCGACTTGCGGACCACGCAGTTCGGAACGGCGCGGAACCCAGCATCCTTCCACTGGTCCTCGCCCCAACCGGTGAACTTGCTGTCCACCTTGTCCCACCAGCCGCCGTCCTGCGGGCCCCCGGTCTGGATTTCCATATCCTTGATGCGGAAGCCCAGCAAAACCGCTTTCTTTGCCCATTGGTTCACATGCCAATCACCGCTCTCCAGCTTTTCCGCCACGCGCAATGCGCCGCTGTCCAGTGCGTTCAGCGTATCCTCGATCGCCTCACGCTGCTCGCCCGTGGTGGCGGGGGTAGTTGAGTCGCGCGCGTCCCAGGCGGCTTCGATGGCGGCTTCGAGTTGAGCGTTGGACATGGAGGGCTCCCTGCAGAATCTGTTCACGTTGGTCTTGCCTATACGCAAGCAAAGGACTGGCCGCAATGCGACGCAGCAGGCACAGTTTGCGTCCGGTCGGGTCGGTTTCAGCCGCCTAGCGGGTCAGGAGAGATGTTGCCACCGCAGATAAGCACCGCCACCCGCTCTTGCGGATCGGGTTTGTAAGCGCCCGACAGCAGCGCGGCCAAAGCTGTTGCGCCTGCAGGTTCGACAAGAATCCGATGGGCGCGCCACAACACCCTCTGCGCTTCGGCGATAGTCTCGTCCGACACCAGAACCGATGTCTTGCCCTCCGCCAGTCCGAAGCAGATCGACCCGATCCGCCGCGCGCCCAGCGCATTGGCCGCTATCCCCGAAACGGTGACATCCACAGGTTCCCCGGCCCTTAACGCGGCATTCAGCGCGCAGGATGTCTCGGGCTCGACCGCCACAACCTTGCGCGCCCCTTGTAGCCATGCCAGCGCACCGGCGATCAGACCGCCGCCTCCGACCGCGACCAGAACAGTGTCCGCCTGCAACCCCTGCGCGTCCCATTCGGCGAAACAGGTGCCCTGACCAGCCACCGTCGTAGGCGCGTCATAAGCATGTATCTGCATCGCGCCGGTCGCGTCCTCATGCGCCTGAGCCGCCGTCAACGCGTTGGCGTATTCGCCCGACACCACGCTCAAATCCGCGCCCGTTTGCCGGATCAACGCGATCTTGGACGGTCCGGCCAGTTCGGGCACGAAAATCTTGGCCGGATACCCCAATGTCTGAGCCGCATAAGCCGCCGCAGCGCCATGATTACCACCCGACGCGGCCACAACACCGGCCTCGGGGACATCCATGCTGAGCAGCGTGTTAAACGCCCCCCGCGCCTTGAAGCTGCCGGTGTGCTGCATATGCTCCAGCTTCATCTCAACCGGATAGTCCAACCCCAGGGCACGGCTTTCCATCACCGGCGTGACCTGTGCGTATCCGGCAATCCGGTCGGCGGCTGCTGAAATTTCGCTCTTCCAATTCATTCTTGTTCTTCCGTGACTGGCACTCTGACCGCGAACCCTATAGCTGTTTTGGAAACACGCAAGCAGGGAAACTTCACCTATGAGAGAAGACCGCCACAGCCCGTTCCGCGACGCGCAGACCGACCGCTCGACCGCGAGCGAGGTGCCGGATACGCCGCAGACCCGCTCGCCCGCCTATCGCCTTGCCTTTGCCGATGATGAATTCCTGTGCCGCGATGAACTGCGCCCGGTTCGCCTGCAACTGGAACTGCTCAAGCCCGAGATGATCATGTCCGAACGCCAGATCACCTCAACCATCGTCATGTTCGGCGGTGCGCGCATTCCCGAACCATCGCAGAAACACACCGCGCGTACACAAACGCTGGCCGGTCTGTCGCAATATTATGACGAGGCACGCGAGTTTGCCCGGCTGATGACCGAGAAATCGAACCAGACCGGTTGCCGCGAGAATGTGATCGTCACCGGCGGCGGCCCCGGTGTGATGGAGGCTGGCAATCGCGGCGCGCTGGATGCGGGCGGCTGTTCAATCGGTCTGAACATCGTACTGCCGCACGAACAGGCGCCGAATGAATACGTGACACCCGAACTCAGCTTCAACTTCCACTATTTCGCCATCCGTAAAATGCACTTCCTGATGCGCGCCCGCGCCATCACGATCTTTCCTGGCGGGTTCGGCACAATGGATGAGCTGTTTGAATCCCTGACCCTGATTCAAACCGGCCGGATGGATCGCGTGCCCTTCCTGCTGTTTGGCCGTGAATTCTGGGAAAAGGTCATCAACTGGGAGGCGCTGGCGGATGCAGGCACCATATCGGACGAAGATCTTGACCTGTTCCGCTTTGTCGACACCGCGCAAGAGGCGGTCGAGATCATCGAGAACTGGGAACCCGCCCCGCCCCGTGACGACATTCCGGGGCGCTGAATGATGGCCCCAAAACCCGGAGAGATGCTGCACCTGCGCGGCAATGCCCTGAATGCAGGCGACCCTGTGGCGCTGCCCCTCACGCAAAGCAGCATGTACCACCTGCCCGGCGCGCCGGATAGTCTGCCCACCTATGGGCGGGTCGATAACCCAACTTGGGTGCATCTGGAACATGTTCTGGCCCATCTGGAGGACGCGCCGTGCCTTGTGTTCCCATCAGGCATGGCCGCGATCTCGGCGGCGTTCTTTGCCACCATCAAGGCCGGGTCGCGCATCCTGATCCCGTCCGACGGCTATTACGTCACCCGCGTTCTGGCGGATCGGTTCCTGTCGGGTCTGGACGTGTCCGTTACTGAACGGTCCACTACCAGTTTCACCGAGGGCGGGTTTGACGGGTTCGATGTAGTTTTTGTCGAAAGCCCCTCAAACCCTGGTCTGGATATGATGGACCTGCCCGCGATTGCCCAAGCCGTGCGCGCGGTCGGAGGGATCACGATTGCCGACAACACCACCATGACCCCTCTGGGTCAGCGGCCGCTAGATCTGGGCGTGGATGTGGTTGTCGCGTCGGATACCAAAGCGATGGGTGGGCATTCCGACCTGCTGATGGGCCATGTCGCCAGCCGCAACGCGCAGATTATGGAGCGGGTTGAGGAGTGGCGCAAAGTTTCAGGCGCAATCCCCGGCCCGCATGAGGCATGGCTGCTGCATCGCGGGTTGGAAACGCTGGATGTGCGGTTCGACCGGATGTGTGCCTCGGCGCAGGTGCTGGCAGAACGGTTGGCGGATCACCCGGCGGTAAAGTCCATTCGTTATCCCGGCCTGCCCTCTGATCCTGCGCACGCGCTGGCCAAGGCGCAAGTGGCGCGGTTCGGATTCCTGCTGTCGATCACGCTGGACAGCGAAGACAAGGCCGAAACCTTTATCAACGCCTGCCCGATGCTGCGCCCCGCCACATCCTTCGGCGGTGTCCACAGTTCAGCCGAACGCCGCGCGCGGTGGGGCGACGATGTGGACCCGGCCTTCATCCGCCTTTCAGTTGGTTGCGAACCCGTCGAAGAACTTTGGCAGGCGATCAATACCAGCCTGACTGCGCTGTGATTACTTTTTCTTCTGCTCGCGCAGCTCAGTGAACACATAGATCGGCAGCACGATGCTGGCGATCAACGCCCCCAGCCAGACCAGCAAGGTCGCCGCCAGCAGGTTCGAAATTCCACCCACGGTCAGACCGTTGGTAATCAGGTCGGTCAGCAACAGCCCCACGAATGTCACGATCAGTGCGATACCGCCCTTGATCGCGGGGGCGCGCTTTTCACCCAGCTTCAGGATCAGCGGCTCCGCGATCCACTGAACCAGCGTAAAGACGATCACCACAACGATGAACGAAATCGGCCGGATCGCGAATTCGGGCAGCAAAATCGCGGCAAGCAACAACCCGATGGCGTTACCGACCAGCAGGGCCAGAATGGACTTGAGTCTGCGCGTCATTGAGGTCTCCGTCAGCAATCAATTAGAAACATGAAGATATTAGCAGGATTAAGCAATTTAGCGAGGCGTTTCAAAAGCCCCTTCCTTTTGGCCTGTTGAAATCGCATGATAAAACGGAACTATCAAGATCAGACCCCCACCGATGAGAGGTGAGATGAGCGACGATCCTTACTCCGTCCTTGGTGTTGCGAAAGACGCCACCGCTGCCGAAATCAAGAAAGCCTATCGGCGTATCGCCAAGGAATGTCACCCAGACCTGAAACCCGGCGACGCCGAGGCAGAGGCCAAGTTCAAAGCTGCCGCAGCGGCCTATGACCTGCTGAAAGATCCCGACACACGCGCGCGATACGACAATGGCGAGATTGACGCCTCGGGTCAGGAACGCGCCCAGCAGCAATATTACCGCGACTATGCCGAGGCCGCAGGAAACCCCTATCGCGGGCGGGCTGCGGACCCGGACGATATGTCCGACATCTTTGCCGAGTTCATGCGAGGGCGCGGCGGCTTTGGCCAGCGCACTCAGGACTTTCACGCGCCCGGCCACAATCGCGGCTACAGCCTGCAAATCAGTTTCCTGGATGCTGTGTTCGGGGCAAGTCAGAAGCTGACGCTGCCCGATGGCGACCGGATCGAGGTCAAAATTCCGGCGGGCATCACCGATGGCCAGACAATCCGTCTGCGGGGCAAAGGCGATCCCGGCTTTGGAGAAGGGCCGCCGGGTGATGCTCTGGTCACGGTTTCGGTCGCGCCGCATCCGGTCTTTGACCGTCAAGGGGATGATATCCACATCACTCTGCCCATCTCGATTGATGAGGCCATATTGGGCGGCAAAGTCCCCGCCCCGACGATTGATGGTGGCGTCAATGTCAGCGTCCCTGCAGGAACCAGCAGCGGCAAGACGCTGCGGTTGCGTGGCAAGGGGGTCAAGAAACGCGGGACTTCGGAACGGGGCGACCAATTGATCGAGCTGACTGTTGCCCTGCCAGACGAGATAGATGCAGACCTGAAAACTTTCTTCGAAACATGGCGCGAAGCCCACAGCTATGACCCGCGCAAAGGAATGCCGTCATGACACGCACCCTGACCGAAGAGGAACTGATCACAACCGTTGCCCGGCTGACGTCGACCCGGCTGTCCGAATATCTCGCCGCCGAAATCGTCATCCCGGAGCAGACAAACCGGGGATTGGTATATCACACGCTGGATGTGGCGCGGCTGGAACTGGCCTGTGAATTGCACGAGCAATACGACATGGAGGCTGACGCGCTGGCCATGATGATCTCGTTGATTGACCAGATGCACGGGTTGCGTGCTGAACTGCGCGAGGTTCTGAGCGCGGTCCAAGCCCAGCCCGACCCCGTGCGGCAAACCCTGATCGAAGTAATCGGCGCGGCGCGGTTCGGCCCCAGGTGACTGGTCAGTTACCTACCACGTATTCCTCGGGCACGAAAAAGGTATAGTCACGATCCGCGACGGCCTCGTGACAATCGTGGCAATAGGCGACGTTGTCCGCGCGATCCCCCATGGTGTCGCCAAACAGGGACCCGTCCGGCATGACCATGATATAGCGCCAGTCAGCCATTTCCGGACTGGTGCCTTCGGCCAGTTTTTCCATGACGAACAACGCACCGGGATGGGTGTTTCCTTCGTCCGTCACGGTCATGCTGTCCTTGGCCAGCACCGAGCCGATCGGCAGTTTTTCACCTTCCTGCAAAGTCCCATAATTGTGCGCCATACGGTTTGCATAGCTGTTCACGAACCGCTGCCCATGCGTTGCTGATATATAGGGCGCGTCATTGAACAGAGGCCAGTTCTGGTAATTTCTCAACTGTTCAAACTGCGCTGCCGCATATCCTTGCGCCATTCGCCTTTGCAATGATGCGTAGATTTGCAGCGCTTCTTCCTTTGACAACTCTGCCGGGTTTTCAATCGCCAGATGCGCATCCTCCCCCCCGGACTGAGCCAGCGCCTGACCTGCATCAACAATTGCAAACGAAAGTGCGCAAATTAAACAAAGTCTTAGTGCTATCAAACGAGAAAACATACTGATCGCCCAAATGGTCAATTCGTTCAGTTGAAAGCCGCGTGCCGTGCAAGAGTAACAATAGCGCTCTTGAACAATCGCGCCATGTCCGGGTGCCTACCTTCACCGCTTTGTGTGCTTGAGTGAAGGCAAATGCCGAGTCTAGATCAGACAAATATATCAAACTACGCATGCAATAGACAGCGTTTGACGCAGAAAATCTGGCAGAGGATGGCGTAAAATTAGGGCTTAGTTCCCGTCCAGGCCCGCTTCTGCTGCGATCTGCTTGCGGGATTTTCTGGCGCGTTCGGTGGCCGATTTCAACTGGCCGCAGGCCGCCATGATGTCTTCACCGCGCGTTTTCCGTATCGGCGACGCGTATCCCGCCTGATAGATGATGTTCGCAAAGGCCCGGATGCGGTTGTTCGAGCTGCGTTTGTAGGGCGCACCGGGCCATTCGTTAAAGGGGATCAGATTGATCTTGGCCGGGATTTTGTGGCGCTTGATATGGTCGATCAGACGATGCGCGTCATCATCACTGTCATTCACGCCATCCAGCATCACGTATTCGAACGTGATCCGTTCAGAATTCGACGCATTGGGATAGCTGGCCAAAGCGCCCAGCAATTCCTCAATGTTCCAGCGTTTGTTGATGGGCACCAGTACGTCGCGCGTCTCGTCCGTGGTGGCGTGGAACGAGATCGCCAGCAGGCATCCGATTTCTTCGGCAGTGCGCGCAATCTCAGGCACAACGCCCGAGGTCGACAATGTGATCCGGCGACGTGACAGAGAAATGCCTTCGGGGTCCATGGCGATCTTCATCGCGTCGCGGACATTTTCGAAATTGTAGAGCGGTTCACCCATGCCCATCAGAACGATGTTCGACAGCAGGCGTGTTTCATCCTTGGGCGCGCCGGGGGTGGGCCATTCGTCCAGATCGTCGCGCGCCATCATAACCTGACCGACGATTTCCGCAGCGGTCAGGTTGCGCACCAGTTTCTGCGTGCCAGTGTGGCAGAAGGAACAGGTCAGCGTGCATCCGACCTGAGACGAGATGCACAGCGTGCCGCGATCCTCTTCGGGGATATAGACTACCTCGACCTCGTGCCCGCCTGCGATGCGGCACAGATATTTGCGCGTGCCATCTTCCGACACCTGACGCGTCACGACTTCGGGAATTTCGATGACGAAATGCTCGGCCAGTTGGGCGCGATACGCTTTGGCAAGGTTTGTCATCTCGGCGAAATCGCGCTTGCCCCACTGGTAAATCCACTGCCAGATCTGACCGGTGCGCATCTTGGCCTGCTTTTCCGGCGTGCCATGGTCGATCAGCGCCGCGCGCAACTGGTCACGGGTCAGCCCGACAAGGTTCACTTTCCCCTCGGGCAATTTGCGGGGGATCGTCATGACGTCTTGAGTGATCGGCGCTTTGGGCGACATGGGCTATCTCGGCAGATTCTGGCTTGGGATGCGCCTCTATATAGGACCCAGCGCAAAGATCAAAAGGAATCGTACAGATCAATTTGCAAGACGCAGCAGTTCGTCCACGCGCACCCGGCCAAGCTCAACACGGCAAGAGGTGATGCCGATGCCTGTCCCCGACCCGCCCCCATACGATGCACCCACTGCTTCGCACTGCGCGTCCCTGTATCTTATCCACGCATCTTGCGACGCTTCCAAGGCAGGCTGGACGACAACGCGTTGCGTCACGTCGTCGAGTTCTTTCGCGGACTGCATCGCAATCGCATAACTTGTCTCCAGTGCCAGTTCGACGCGCTGTTCCATGTCGCCGACACATGTTCCGATTTCGACCTGGGAACTTGCGTCCCCACACTCCAAAGCAGGATCCGCCGCTGCGGAGGACGAAAGCAACAAGACGAAAAAAGCAAAACGCATGACCAACCCCCTGAAATCACTGGTGCGGCTATTGCTATAATAGCACGCAATCGGCAGCGACCCCAAACGCGTGTTGGCCGCATCAGCTGGGCTTATGCGGCCGATGCCCTAAGGTTTGTTCGGACTGAGTTGTGCCGCCGAAAGACGCTCAGACCCCGGCAGGCAGGATATCACAGTCCGAGGCGTCCAATGTTTTCACCGGATCATCTGGGCCGCATTGGTCCCCGGTTACTGGGTAGGTATCTGCTTCTTTTTCACACGCACCAAGAAACACGGTGGCTGCCATCAACAACGCAGAAAGGGATTTGTTCAGCATCTGCAGGTTCCTTCATCATTACTGAACCGATGAGTTCAGAAAATGAGGCCCCTCGCTTTGATACGGATCAAATTGACGGTCAACACCCGGCAAAAGAGAACCCAGCTAAATGACGGGGCGATCTGGCGAACAAACCTATTGGTTGGTGCAGCGCTTTTCTGCGTCTTCGATCGCAGCCGTGAACCCCAGCAACGAGAACGTGTCCTTGGTCTGCGTGCCACGCTCGGACCGGGCCGTCAGGACAGCTTCGGTACCGCGCTTCATAGCTGCAACCACTTTGAGGTCTTCGCCTTCAGTTGCGGGCCATGCCCATTCGCCTTCGGTGATCAGCTCGAACTTGGTGCCGTCAACGTCCAGGTTAACAGTTGAACCGGCTGCAAAGGGATAGCCGCCGGTGAACGTGACTTGACCCTTCACTTCGGCGTTGGGGCGGTAAAAGACGAACAACAGGATGTCGCTGCGGCGGACCGACACAACACGCCCACCGCGCGTGTTTACCGTTTCTTTCGGGGCGGATACGCTCCAGCATTCCGTGGGATCATCCTCGACGAAAACGCTCCAGTCAGTTTTGGCTGCAACGCGATTTGTGCTGGTCGCCTGCTGAGCGGTTGCTGTTGTAGCCATCCCTGCCACGCAAAGACCCGCGATCACGCGGACAAGCTTTGATCCCATTGTCCAGCCTCCTAGCTCGACCTAATACCTCATACCCACCGAACATGCCTGCGAACCCTGCCTGGTTCGTCTGTGAGTTGCGTAATCCGGTGATTGCCGACATACACACACTAACGCAGGTTTCGCCACAGGCGAAAGGGCGATTGGCAGAATTTTGCGCATGTTACGGAGGGTCCAGATGACGCAGCCGGTACCAATGACAGAACTGTGGCGCGGCCCCTTGCTGGAGAGCCTGCACTTGGGCCACGCGGTGATCTGCAATGACAGCGGCCAGATCGTGCAAAGCTGGGGCGATCCCGACGCGGTGATCTATCCGAGATCCTCGGCCAAGATGATCCAGGGGCTGCCGCTGATTACATCCGGGGCGGCGGCGAAATACGGGCTGAATTCGGAACATCTGGCACTGGCCTGCGCGTCCCACAGCGGCGCGCACATCCACACGGATCGGGTGTCGGCCTGGCTGGATCATCTGGGCCTGACGGAACACGATCTGCGCTGCGGCCCGCAAGAACCGCAAGACATGGCGGCGCGCGACGGCTTGATACTGGCGGATGACACACCCTGCCAGATTCACAACAACTGCTCTGGCAAGCATTGCGGTTTCCTGACCGTGGCCCAGCATATGGGGGCCGGGCCAGAATACCTTGAGATCGACCACCCCGTGCAACAAGCCTGCCTGTCAGCCATCGAAGAAACAACCGGCGAGACCAGCCCGGCCTATGGGATCGACGGTTGCTCGGCCCCCAACTTTGCAACCTCGCTGGCTGGGTTGGCGCGGTCGATGGCATGGTTTGCCAGCGCCGCCGACCGGTCCGATCGCGCCAGCGATGCGGCGGCGCAACTGACGGCTGCGATGATCAAACATCCTGAACTGGTTGCCGGGGAAAGCCGCGCCTGCACCGAATTAATGCGCGCCATGGGTGGTCGTGCAGCTATCAAAACCGGGGCTGAGGCCGTTTTTGTTGCAATACTCCCGGAGAAACGCATGGGGGTCGCGCTGAAGATCACCGACGGCACCACGCGGGCAAGCGAATGTGCCATTGCCGCCATTCTGGTCAGCCTTGGTGTGCTGGAGGCCGATCACCCGGCCACCCGTAAGTTCATGAACGCCATACAATACAGCCGTCGTGGTCTGGAATGCGGGCTAATACGCCCAGCACCGGGTTTCCCCGGCTAGGCGTTACATCTCGATCTCGTGTACCTCGGCCACCTCGACCGAGCCTGAACCGTTTACCACCATCGGGCAGCCCTTGGCCATCTCGGTTGCGGCATCCATGCTATCGGCCTTGATGACAGTAAAGCCCGAGGCCGGGTTTGCGCCGCCATTGTCAACCACACCACTGGAGCTGACCGTATAGGACTGACCAACCGGGTTTCCGGGGATTTCAAGCGCCGCGCCCATATTCTGGAACCAAGCGCCCCAGGCGGCCATGGTCGCTTCGATCTCGGCCGGGTCGGTCGGAGTATGACCACCGTGATAAACAAAAAGAAATTGCGGCATTCTTTCCTCCCTACTGAAATCTAATTCAACTGCGCAGCAAGCTTGTTGAGCGTCGAGGTCCAGCCTTTTTCATGGTTGGCTGCGATATCGTCGTCACCCAGTTCGCGGTGATCAATGATCAACCGTGCGCCTTGGCCAGCGGCTTCAACGAATAGCGTCACGTGACTTTCCGCGCCGCGCCGATCCTGATCGTCATGCCAGCCCCACGTAAACCCAACGGATTTGGGCGGATCAACGTGTGTGACCTGCCCCGATACCTTGAACCGCTGGCCCTCTGCGTTCTGCATCACCGAATACCACGGGCCAAGGCGTGAAAAATCCAGATTGTGTTCGGGCACATGCACGCCTTCCGGCCCCCACCACAGCAACAGCTTTTCTGCATTGCTGATCCAGGCAAACAGGTCCTTGGGGTCTATCGGGAACTCTCGCTCCAGTTTCAGGTCGGCCATGACTGCTGCTTTTCGATAGCGTCGCCCAGACGATCAAGGCTGCTTTCCCAGAATTGCCGTTTCGAGATGGTCCATTCAGCAACGGCCCGCAGCCCTTCGGCCCGGATGGAATACATGCGCTGCGTCCCATGCACACGCTGCTGAACCAGACCCGCCTCACGCAGCACCTTCAAATGCCGCGAGATCGCAGCACCGGACATGCCGCGCCCTTCGATCAGGTCACCGGCAGGCAGTTCTCCGTTTTGCATTAACTGTTCGACGATCGAAAACCGGGTGGCATCGGACAATGCGGAAAAAGCGGTCAGAAGTGTGTTCATAACCGATTATTAACGTTTTTGTTAAATTTAGAAAAGCCCAGATATCACGCACAGACAAAATCGGACCGAGCGTATCCTTGCACGTATAGCAGAGCAGTCAAATCACCGTGGTTGACCCGAACATCGCATTTCTCGGCGACTGAGGGCTTGGCATGCAGCGCGACACCCGTTCCAGCGCGGCCCAGCATCCCAAGATCATTTGCACCGTCGCCCACGGCAATCACGTCCTCCTCAGACAAACCCAGCCGCGCCGTGATCTGCTCTAGGGCGTCTACCTTGGCCTGCCGTCCCAGAATTGGATGCTGAACGTCGCCTGTCAGTTTGCCGTTCTCGGCCAGCAGGGAGTTGGCCCGGTTTTCATCGAAGCCCAAAACCTCTCCGACTTTTGCTGTGAAGGCCGTAAACCCGCCTGAAACAAGCGCTGCGTATCCGCCGGTTGCACGCATGGTCGCGACCAGTTCCTGACCGCCGGGCATCAGGGTAATCCGTTCGGCCAGCACTTTGGCGATCACGGCCTCGTCCAGACCTTTCAAAAGACCGACGCGTTCAGTCAGCGCGCCTTCGAAATCCAGATCACCGTTCATCGCGCGGGCGGTGATATCCTTGACACGGTCGCCGACGCCCGCTTCGTCCGCCAATTCGTCGATACACTCCTGCTGGATCATGGTGCTGTCCATATCGGCCAGCAGCATCTTTTTTCGCCGTCCTTCGGTGGGCTGCAGGACGAGATCAACACCCATCTTCTGCAAATCCGCCCAGACGTCCCATTGATTGTCCGGCGTCCGAGTAACCGAAAACTCGGCCGCCTCGTCCGGGCTGAGCCAAACGATGTCGCCCCCGCCCCACGCATTGCGCAACGAGTCCACCAGTGTCTGGTTCAGCGTCGGCGCGTCGGGGTTGGTGATCAGTGTGGCAACGTACATCTTCGGTCTCCTGCAAGCTGCCCTGCGCATATCGCAGGTGCAGCATTTTCGCCAGAGACAGATTGATGCGGCCTAGCCCAGAATTCCCGGCAACCGCAAACCATGGTCGCGTGCGCAATCCTTTGCGATGTCATAGCCCGCATCCGCATGTCGCCACACACCCGAGGCCGGGTCGTTCCACAACACACGCTCCAACCGCCGTGCTGCATCCTCGGTTCCGTCGGCGCAGATCACCACGCCAGCGTGCTGACTGAAGCCCATGCCAACACCGCCGCCATGGTGCAGCGATACCCATGTCGCGCCACTGGCCGTGTTGATCAACGCATTCAGCAAAGGCCAGTCACTTACCGCGTCGGATCCATCTAGCATCGCTTCGGTTTCGCGGTTGGGACTGGCGACCGAGCCGCTGTCCAGGTGGTCGCGTCCGATCACGACAGGTGCTTTCAACTCACCATTGGCCACCATCTCGTTGAAAGCCAAACCCGCGCGGTGCCGGTCCCCCAGTCCGATCCAACAGATACGGGCAGGCAACCCTTGAAATGCGATCCGATCTCGGGCCATGTCCAGCCAACGATGGAGGTGCTCATTCTCGGGGAACAGTTCCTTCATCTTGGCGTCGGTCTTGTAGATATCCTCGGGGTCACCGGACAGCGCGCACCAGCGGAACGGACCGATCCCTTTGCAGAACAGCGGTCGGATATAAGCAGGAACGAAACCGGGAAAGGCAAAGGCGTTCCCCAGCCCTTGATCCTGCGCCACCTGTCGGATGTTATTGCCATAGTCCAGCGTCGGCACGCCTGCATTCCAGAAATCCACCATCGCCGCAACGTGTTGTTTCATCGAGGCGCACGCGGCCTTTTCAACCGCTTTAGGGTCTGTTTCGCGTTTGTCGCGCCATTCGGCCATCGACCATCCCACGGGCAGGTAACCGTTGATCGGGTCATGCGCGCTGGTCTGGTCAGTAACGATGTCAGGGCGCATCCCACCGTCGGCCATACGGCGGTAAATCTCGGGGAAAACCTCGGCAGCATTGCCCAGCAAACCAACCGATTTCGCCTCTCCCGCTTTAGTCCAGCGGTCGATCATCGCCAATGCCTCGTCCAGAGTGTCGGCCTTTTCGTCCAGATATTTTGTCCGCAGGCGGAAATCGATGCTGTCGGGATTGCACTCGACCGCCAAACAACAGGCCCCGGCGAAAACAGCCGCCAAAGGCTGCGCGCCGCCCATGCCGCCCAGACCGCCGGTCAGAATCCATCGGCCCGTCAGATCGCCGCCATAGTGCTGGCGTCCAGCTTCGGCAAAGGTTTCATAGGTGCCCTGAACGATGCCTTGCGTGCCGATATAGATCCACGACCCCGCAGTCATCTGGCCGTACATCATCAAGCCCTTCTTATCGAGCTCGTTGAAATGGTCCCATGTCGCCCAATGCGGCACGATGTTGGAATTGGCGATCAAGACGCGCGGCGCATCCTTGTGCGTGCGGATGATGGCCACAGGTTTACCAGACTGGACGATCAGGGTCTCGTCCTCCTCCAGATCCTTTAGGCCAGCCACGATCCCGTCGAAATCCTTCCACGTGCGCGCCGCGCGTCCGATACCGCCATAAACCACCAACTCATGCGGGTTTTCGGCCACGTCCGGGTGCAGGTTGTTCATCAACATCCGCAGCGGAGCCTCGGTCACCCAGCTTTTGGCATTCAACTCGGGGCCGGTCGGCGGGTAGACATCGCGGGTGTTTTTGCGCGGATCGCTCATATGTGGGCTCCTGTGTTGGTGAGTTCGCCTGAAAGCGCCAGTTCGTTTAAACGGGACAGCATATTGCGCAGATGAGGTCGCAGGGCTGCGGCGCGGTCATCCCGCCACGTCCACGGGGGTGTTTCGTCCATATAGGCCCGCTGTGCGATTTCCATCTGGATCGCGTGGATACCCTCGGACGGGCGGCCGTAATGGCGCGTCGTCCATCCCCCCCGGAAGCGACCGTTTAGAACGGATGAAAACCCGTCCGCCTCAATCGCGACGTGATGCACAGCCTGCTCAACAGCGGGATGACAGCTCTGGCCGACATTTGTGCCTGTATTGAACACCGGCAATTCGCCTTCAAACAGATAAGGGATCACCGACCGGATCGAGTGGCAATCGAACAGGATTGCAACACCGTGGCGATCGCGGACCCGTTCCAACTCTTGCCGCAAAGCATCGTGATAGGGTGCGTGAAACGCCAGCCGCCGGCTTTCCGTTTCGTCCGCCGAAGGAGTCTGACCCTCGGCCCAGATCGGGTGCCCGTCAAAATCTGTCAACGGGACAAGCGTCGTCGTGTTTTGCCCGGGATACAGCGACGCCCCATCCGGTGCGCGATTGGCATCAACGACGTAGCGATGGATGTTGGATTGAACGACGGAAACCCCGTCAAAAAGGCCATCATAGAGCCTGTTTATGTGCCAGTCGGTATCGCTAAGCCCACGGCCGGTATCATTCAGGCGCGCCGCGATATCGGCGGGTACAAATGTCCCGCCATGAGGTTGCCCCAGCACGATCGGCCCGTCGCCCTTTAGGACGTTGACCACTTGCATCAGTTCAGCCCCGGCATTGGGGTGCCTACCGCGCGCAGGATATCCCCACCTGCAACCAGCTTTTTCGCAGCTTCAAGGTCCGGGGCAAGATAGCGATCATCCTTTAGCGGGTCGATGTCCGCGCGCAGACGCTTGATGACCTGCTGCAACGGCACGCTGGTCCTCAGCAGAGCGCGAAATTCCACACCCTGAGCAGCGCACAGCAATTCGACCCCCAGAATATAGCTTAGGTTGTCCACCATCCGCATCAGACGCCGCGCCCCGTGTGCAGCCATCGAGACGTGGTCTTCTTGGTTGGCAGATGTTGGAGTGCTGTCTGTCACGCAAGGGTTCGCCAGATGCTTGTTTTCGCTCATCAACGCGGCTGTGGTGACTTCGGCGATCATAAGGCCCGAGTTCAATCCCGGCTCGGGCGTCAGGAAGGGCGGCAGGTCAAAGCTGAGCGCAGGGTCAACCATCAAAGCAATACGGCGCTGCGCAATCGCGCCGATTTCTGACAGGGCCAGTGCGATCATATCCGCCGCAAATCCCACGGGTTCGGCATGGAAATTCCCACCTGACAGAATTGCGTCCTCAAGCACCAACGGATTATCCGTGGCGGCGTTGGCCTCAATCCCCAGCGTGGTCGCCGCCTGACGCATGACATCCATCGCCGCGCCCGTGACCTGTGGCTGGCACCGGATGCAATACGGGTCCTGCACGCGGGTGTCCCCGTCACGATGGCTCTCACGGATTTCGGACCCGGCGAGAATGGATCGCATGGCACCTGCGGCTTCGGTTTGCCCACGATGACCGCGCAGGGCGTGAATCTCGGGCCGCAGAGGGGCGGTAGATCCCATTATCGCGTCCGTCGAAAGCGCTGAAATGGTCAGAGCGTTCTGGGCTGCACGCCAGGCTTCGAACAATCCGGCCAGCGCGTATGCGGTTGAGAATTGGGTGCCGTTAATAAAGGCCAACCCTTCTTTCGGTCCAAGCTCAACAGGCTCTAACCCGACCGAATTCAGCGCTTCGCGCCCGGGCAATAGGCTGCCGTCTACATCGGCCTCACCCTCTCCGATAAACACGGCTGTCATATGCGCCAGCGGTGCAAGATCGCCAGAAGCGCCTACAGACCCCTGCGCAGGCACAACCGGAGTAACCCCGCGCTCTAGCATATTTTGCAACAGCTCGATCAAGTCCCAACGCACACCCGACGCTCCGCGCCCGAACGAGATCAGTTTAAGCGTCATCATAAGCCGGGTAATGCGGCGGGGCACAGCAAACCCGACGCCACAGCAATGGCTGAGGATCAGGTTACGCTGCAGCTTGGCGGTGTCATCCGCCTTGATCTTATGGCTGGCCAGCTTGCCAAAGCCGGTATTGACGCCATAAACGGCGGCTTCTCCTGCGGCGGCCTCACGAACACGTGCCGCTGCCGCATCGACTGCTGGCCTGCACCCGTCTTCCAGAAAAGCCGAAGCCTTCGTCCAATAGATCTCCGCAAGATCAGACAGCGAAACCTGTCCCGGCACCAAAGCGTAACGCGTCATGCCTGACCTCCCAATATGCGCGTATGCAGGGGGTTGAAACCAATCCGGTACGGCAACTCTGCCGGATGCTGAACATCCCACACTGTTAGATCAGCGCGCTGACCAACAGCGATCGTGCCGGTATCCCGAAGCCCAAGCGCTCGGGCCGCATTCCGGGTGACCCCGGCCCATGCTTCTTCGGGGGTCAGGCGGAACAGGGTGCAGGCCATGTTCATCGTCAGCAAAATGGACGCCAACGGTGACGACCCCGGATTGCAATCCGTCGCCAGCGCGATAGGCACATGACTGTCTCTTAGCATCTGCACCGGAGGAGCCTGCGTTTCCCGCAAGGTGTAGAACGCCCCCGGCAAAAGCACCGCTACGGTGCCTGCTTTCGCCATTGCGGATACGCCATCTCCGTCCAGATACTCGATATGATCAGCGGACAAAGCCCCGTATCTGGCCGCCAGTTTTGCGCCGCCAAGATTTGAAAGCTGTTCGGCATGCAGTTTAACGGGCAACCCAAGGTGCTTGGCTTCGTCAAAAACAACGGTGATCTGGTCTGGCGAAAAGGCTATTCCTTCACAAAAGCCGTCTACCGCATCCACCAACCCCTCGGCCTGAGCCGCGCGCAGGGTTGGAAGGCAAACGTCATACAGATAGTCGTCTGGCCGGCCCGCATAGTCAGGTGGCACAGCATGTGCGCCCAAAAAGCTTGTTCTGACCCGAACCCGGCGAGCCTGCCCGATCTGACGCGCCACGCGCAGCATTTTCAGTTCGGTTTCAGTATCCAACCCGTAACCGGACTTGATTTCGATGCAGGCGACACCTTCCGCCATCAAAGCGTCCACGCGGGTCAGGGCATCGGTCAATAGCTCTGCTTCGCTGGCCTGTCGTGTCGCCGTGACCGTCGAAAGGATTCCGCCCCCCGCGCGCGCAATCTGTTCGTATGAGGCACCGTTTAGCCGCATCTCGAACTCTGCTGCCCGATTGCCCCCGAATACAATATGCGTGTGGGCGTCAATCAGGGCCGGTGTCATCAATCTGTCCCCAAAATCCGTGCTTGGCCACGCCTTATATTGCTGGGGCAAGGCTAACTTGGGGCCGACCCACGCAATTCTCTCACCTTCGACCGCAACCGCCATGTCCCGGCCCAAACCGTATGGCTCAGACCCCGGCATCATCGAGGCCACCTGAGAACAGAAAAGGACCGATTGTGCCGCCATGACGATTCCTTGGGGTTCCCGTTGCAATTTGCTATTTCGTATATGTATAAATATTTAAAGTCTACACAAATTGGAATGCCTATGTCGGTCCATGCCAAAACTGCCTTATTAGGCTCTGATTGGGTCCACGACCTTTGGGTCAAGGTCGAGAATGGCCGGATAACGCAGCTACAAACCGGGGGCGCGGCCAAACCGGATGACGTGCGCGTCGATGTTCTGTTGCCAGCCTTAGCAAACCTGCACAGCCACGCCTTCCAAAGGGCCATGGCAGGCATGACCGAAGTGCGCGCAGCCGGACGCGAAAGCTTTTGGACGTGGCGCACCCTGATGTACCGCTTTCTGGACAGGCTAACCCCGGAACAGATTCAAGCCATTGCAGCATTGGTCTACATGGAGATGCAGGAGGCCGGATACGCGTCGGTGGGTGAGTTTCACTATGTCCACAACCAACCCGGTGGGCAGCCTTACGACTCGCCTTCCGAACTCAGTCAGCGCATCTTTGCCGCCGCAAGTCAGACCGGCATCGGATTGACACATCTGCCGGTGCTCTACATCTATGGCGGCGCGCGGCAGGAGCCTTTGACCGGCGGGCAATTGCGATTTGGCAACTCGACCAATCAGTTTCTGAAACTGGTTGAAGACTGCCAAAAGGCCCTACCCCATGCGGATTCTGTAATCGGGGTCGCACCCCACTCACTGCGTGCAACCACAGTGCAGGACATTCGGGCCGTACTCGACGAGCGGCCAACCGGTCCTGTTCACATGCACATCGCCGAGCAGGTGCAGGAAGTCTCCGCCGTCGAAGCCGCCCTTGGTGACCGTCCAGTAAACGGGCTGCTCAACAACTTTGACGTGGATAGCCGCTGGTGCCTGATCCATGCCACGCACATGACCGACGAGGAAACACAGCGGCTGGCACGATCCGAGGCCGTGGCAGGGCTGTGCCCAATCACCGAAGCCAACCTTGGGGACGGTATCTTCAACGGCGCGAAATACATCAACAATGGTGGGCGGTTCGGGATCGGATCAGACTCGAACATCCGAATCTCACTGTCCGAAGAGCTTCGGATGCTGGAGTATTCGCAACGCCTCCGTGACCGGGCGCGCACCATTATGGTTTCGCCAGAAGGGTCGGTTGGCCGCGCCCTTTATACCGGTGCGGCCTGCGGTGGAGCACAGGCGCTGGCACGTGAGGGAGGGGAAATTGCCGTAGGCAAGTTAGCGGACCTGGTTGCCATCGACCAATCGCACCCGACGCTGTGTGCCTTGCGCGACGATCAAGTGCTGGACGGCCTGTGTTTTGCTGCCCCCGATGGGCTGGTGACAGATCTGTGGTCGGCAGGGCGCCATATGGTGCGGCAAGGGAGGCACATTCATCGCGATCAGATCATCCCTGCGTACCGGGAAGCGATTGCTGAACTGCTGAGTGAACTCTAAGACAAGGTACCAAACCCGAGGCCACATGAACCAATCCACCGAAAACACCAGCTACAAAGACATCAAGAAAACCGTTCTGGCACGTATTCGGTCCGGTGATTGGCAGCCGGACTCGCTGCTGCCGAATGAATCGGAACTTGCCACCGAGTTTTCGTGCACCCGTACCACCGTCAACCGGGCGCTGAGGGAACTGGCCGAGGAAGGATATCTGGAACGTCGCCGCAAGGCCGGAACGCGGGTCTTGAGCGCACCGCAACGACAGGCGCGTTTCACTATCCCCATGGTGCGGGACGAGGTTGAGGCGTTGGGCGGAACCTATCGCTATGCGCTTGTATCCTGCGATCAAAAAACAGCCCCCGACTGGCTGGCCGCTCGGCTCGCCTTATCGCCGGGTCGGGACGTCATGCATGTGCGCTGCATGCACTATTCGGGCAACACCCCATTTCAGTACGAGGACCGCTGGATCGTTACCGACAGCGTACCGCAAGTGAAGCAGGCGAATTTTTCGGAGATCGGCCCGAATGAATGGCTGATCCAGGCCGTGCCTTTCACCAATGTGGAACTGACCTTTCTGGCCAGTCGCGCCGATGCAGCACTGGCTGATTTTCTGGATGTCGCAGAAGGTGAGCCGGTTTTTACAGGTGAACGCATCACGTGGCTTGAGGGGCGACCGGTTACCTTTGCCAAGATGTATTTTGCCGCCGGGTACCGCATGACCACTCAGTTCTGAGAGGATCAGGGTTTTCGCAATTTTGACTTTACCGCCCCTGCAATCCAAGCCAGATTCAGAACCGGATATTCCGGCATAAGGGACTGATGGCATGGGCAACCCGCTCTATGATCGCTTGTTTGGCATTCACGCGGGCAAAGACACCCCGTTCCTGCAATTGCCGGATGGCGAGACTCTGACCCATGCCGCGTTTCTGGACATGGCGGCACGGATCGCGAACGCACTGACCGGATATGGCCTGGAGCCCGGAGACCGGGTTGCCGTTCAGGTGGAAAAGTCGCCCGAAGCCTTGGCCGTCTATGCGGCCTGTGCGCAAACCGGATTGGTCTTTCTGCCGCTCAACACGGGGTACACGGTTGGCGAGCTGACCTATTTTATCGAAAACAGCAGCGCGTCGCTGGTCCTGTGCGATCCCCGAAACGAGGCAGACCTTGCGCCAATCGCCCAAGCACAAAATGCGCGGCTTGAAACTCTGAGTTCTGACGGCACAGGCAGCCTTATGCGGCGTGCGCTTGGCATGTTGCCCGCCTTTGAGCCGGTTCGACGGACCGAGGATGACTTGGCGGCTTTCCTTTATACTTCGGGCACGACCGGACGATCCAAGGGGGTGATGCTGTCACAAGCCAACCTGCTGTCCAACGCAGACACTTTGGTGCAGGAATGGCGGTTCACCCGCGACGATGTGCTTTTGCACGCGCTGCCGATTTTTCACACACATGGGCTGTTTGTGGCGACGAACGTGGCGCTGGCATCAGGTGGGTCGATGATATTTCTGCCGAAATTCGATCTGGACGACGTGCTGCGCCTGATGCCGCAGGCCACCTCCATGATGGGCGTCCCGACCTTTTACACACGCCTGCTGGCCGATGACCGATTTACCGGCGATTTGGCGCAGCACATGCGGCTGTTCATTTCAGGATCGGCCCCCCTGCTTGCAGAAACGCACGAGCGGTTAGAGGCACGCACTGGTCACCGCATTCTTGAACGTTATGGCATGACCGAAACCAACATGAACACGTCCAACCCCTATGACGGGGAACGCCGTGCCGGAACAGTTGGCTTTCCCTTACCGGATGTCGAGCTCAAGGTCACCGATCCGGACACCGGCGACGCGATGCCTCAGGGTGAAATTGGAATGATCGAGGTGCGCGGCCCCAATGTTTTTCAGGGCTATTGGGGCATGCCGGAAAAGACAGCCGCCGAATTGCGCGACGATGGGTTCTTTATCACGGGTGATCTCGGGCACGTGGACGCGGACGGGTATGTTCATATCGTCGGGCGCGGCAAAGACCTGATAATCTCGGGCGGATATAACGTTTACCCAAAAGAGGTAGAGCTGGTGCTGGATGATCAACCCGGCGTGCTGGAAAGCGCCGTGATCGGCGTACCGCACCCGGATTTTGGCGAAACCGTTCTGGGTATTCTGGTGGTGGAACCGGGCCAAACACCGGATATCGCGTTGATTCAGGCAAATGTGCAAAAAGAACTGGCCCGTTTCAAACATCCGCGCAAGCTTATCGTGCTGGACGAACTGCCCCGCAATACGATAGGAAAAGTTCAGAAAAACATACTGCGGGAAAGGTATCAGGACTTGTTCACACAGGCATAAGCGGCATCCGCCCGCGATCCGTCAAAAGCCAGCACTGCCGCCCTTGGAACACGGCTGACGACAGTGGATGACCGTAGCCAGCACCCGTATCCAGATTGACCCGATTGCCGCAATGTTCAACCTGATCCACCGGCGTATGCCCATGCACGATCAGCCATGGATGCGCATTCATGTCCCTAAGGAATTCGTGCCGAATCCAAACCAGATCATTCTCCGACTGCTGATCCAAGGGCACCCCGGGGCGAATACCGGCATGCACAAACAACAGATCATCTTCCGTGTGGTAAGTCGGCAAGGCATTGATGAAATCAAGATGCGCTTGCGGCACTGCATCACGCGCGCGTTCATAAGCCTGATAGATACGGTCTGTATCGTCGATCATAACCCCGTAAGAGGCCAGGGTCTCGCGCCCACCCAGACGCGGGTGCAACCAGTTGAGCGTGATCGGAAGGTGCGTGTCGGCGATCTCGGCGTCTTGGACGAACCGCGCCATCATCCTGTCGTGGTTTCCTTTGACCATCACCCAGTTCCGCCCTGCGCGCCGACCTTCGATCAATAGGTCAAGCACGCCGCGACTGTTCGGCCCCCGGTCCACGTAATCCCCCAGAAACACGACACGCGCATCGGGACCGCCATCTTTCTCGATCCGCGACAGCGCATCCTGCAGCATATCAAGCTGCCCATGGATATCCCCGACGGCGTAGATTGGTGTCGTCACTGCAATGCCCTTTCTTAGCGCGCCGCGTGTGCGGCCTATGATGGTCAGCGAAAAAAGACAATGCCCGCACTACCTGAGCGCGGGCATTAAATTTGTTGTCCGTTTAAAGATGCTTACGCAACGTCGAATTTCAGCGGCTTGATCTGTGTGAACAGACCGGTTTCCGCCAATTGCGCTCGCGCCTCGGCCGGAACAGGCTCATCCACGTACAGCAAGGCGATGGCCTCGCCCCCGGCCTCGGACCGGCCCAGAGTAAAGTTTGCAATGTTGACGTCGTGGTCGCCCATGGTCCGACCCAGTGCACCGATGATGCCGGGCACGTCCTCGTTGGTGGTGTAGAGCATGTGCGAACCCACCTCGGCGTCGATATTGATGCCTTTGATCTGGATAAAACGCGGCTTACCGTCGCTGAAAACGGTACCACCGATAGACCGCTCGCGCTTTTCTGTCACGACGGTCACTTTGATGTACCCTTCGAAGGCGCCCGATTTGTCCTGATTGGTGGTCGAGATCTTGATCCCCCGTTCTTTGGCTACAACCGGCGCTGAAACCATGTTCACCTCGGGATTGAATTTCTTCATGATCCCGGCCACGACCGAACAGTTCAGAGCCGCCAGGTTCATCTCAGCCGCGACACCGTCATACAGGATGTTGATCGCCTTGATCGGCTCATCCGTCATCTGGCCAATGAAGCTCCCCAGATGCCCGGCCAGTTTGATCCACGGCCCCATGATCTTGGCTTCTTCAGCCGTCACGCTGGGCATGTTCAGCGCGTTTTCCACGGCACCGGTCAGCAGATAGTTCGAGATCTGTTCGGCAACCTGCAGCGCGACGTTCTCCTGCGCCTCGGTCGTTGCAGCACCCAAATGCGGTGTGCAGACCACGTTGGGCAGATTGAACAGCGCGTTTTCCTTGGCTGGTTCTTCGCTGAACACATCAAAGGCCGCGCCCGCAACGTGGCCCGATTGCAGCAGGTCAGCCAGCGCGTCCTCGTCGACCAGACCGCCACGCGCACAGTTCACGATGCGCACGCCCTTCTTGGTCTTGGCCAGGTTCTCACGGCTGAGGATGTTGCGGGTCTGATCCGTCAAAGGCACGTGCAGGGTGATGAAATCGGCCCGCGCCAGCAACTCATCCAGCTCGACCTTTTCGACACCCATCTTTGCGGCTTGCTCTTCGCCCAGATAAGGGTCATAGGCGACCACTTTCATCTTAAGACCCAGCGCGCGTTCACAGACGATCCCGCCAATGTTGCCTGCACCGATGACGCCAAGCGTCTTGTTGGTCAACTCGATCCCCATGAATTTCGACTTTTCCCACTTGCCCGCATGGGTCGAGGTGCTGGCCTCGGGGATTTGCCGCGCCACGGCGAACATCATCGCAATTGCGTGTTCGGCGGTGGTGATCATGTTGCCAAAGGGCGTGTTCATCACGATCACGCCCTTCTTAGACGCCGCTTCCTTGTCGACATTGTCGGTGCCGATCCCGGCACGACCGATGACTTTCAGATTGTCGGCTTTTTCCAGCAGGGTCGGCGTGACCTTGGTGGCCGAACGGATGGCAAGGCCGTCATATTGGCCGATCACCTCGGCCAGCTTGTCCTTGTCCTTGCCCAGATCGGGCATGAAATCCACGTCGATACCGCGATCGCGGAAGATCTGCACGGCTGTTTCGCTGAGCTTGTCAGATACAAGTACTTTGGGGGCCATATTCTCTGGTCCTTTAAAGAGTTTTACGGGTGGCGGGCTGAAGCCCGCCCTACGTTGAGAGGGGGTGTAGGCCGGGCTTCAGCCCGGCACTTGCGGTTCAGGCAGCCTCAGACTGTGCCGCGATCTCGGCTTCAAAGGCCCAGGCCAGCCACGGCAGCATCGCTTCGATATCCGAGGTCTCGACAGTACCGCCGCACCAAATCCGCAGGCCCGCAGGCGCGTCGCGATAGGCACCGATGTCCAAGGCGATATTCTCGGCCTCAAGCCGCTTGGCTACGGCTTTCGCAAAAGCTGCACCGTCCTGAATACACCCATCTGTGAATTTCAGGCAGACCGAGGTGTTCGACTGCGTCGCCACGTCTTCGGCCAGATTGGCGATCCAGTCGTTCTGGTCGCAGAAGGCGTGCACCGCACCGGCATTGGCATCGGCACGTGCGATCAGCCCCTGCAACCCACCAACCGAGCGCGCCCAGTCCAGCGCAAACAGGTAATCCTCGACCGCCAGCATCGAGGGCGTGTTGATCGTGGCCCCGGTAAAGATACCGTCGATCAGCTTGCCGCCTTTGGTCAGGCGAAAAATCTTGGGCAGCGGCCATGCGGGGGTGTAGCTTTCCAGCCGCTCCACCGCGCGCGGGCTGAGGATCAGCATCCCGTGCGCTGCTTCACCACCCAGCACTTTTTGCCAGCTAAATGTAGTCACATCCAGCTTGTCCCAGGGCAGGTCCATCGCAAAGGCAGCCGAAGTCGCATCACAGATCGTCAAACCCTGACGGTCATCCGCGATCCAGTCGCCATTGGGCACTCGCACGCCCGAGGTCGTGCCATTCCACGTAAACACCACGTCATTGGCGAAATCGACCGAAGCCAGATCGACAATCTGTCCATATTCGGCGGTTTTCACCTCAGCGTCGATCTTCAGTTGCTTGACCACGTCAGTCACCCAGCCCGCGCCAAAGCTTTCCCACGCCAGCATCTCGACCTTGCGTTCGCCCAAAAGCGACCACAGCGCCATCTCGACCGCGCCTGTGTCAGATGCGGGTACGATGCCGATCTTGTAATCCGCCGGAATGCCCAGCACCTCGCGCGTGCCTTCGATGGCCGCCTTCAGCTTATCCTTGCCAACGGCGGCACGGTGCGACCGGCCCAGCGCGGCATCGGCCAGTTTAGTCAGATCAAATGTTGGAGGTTTGGCGCAGGGGCCCGAGGAAAAACGCGGATTGGCCGGCCGCGTGACCGGTTGTTCAATGCTCATGTGTATTACCCTTCCAGATACACGCCCCTCGTTGGGGAGGGGTGTCCCGCCGCCACACCTAGAAAGCCCGCCGCGCTGCAGCAAGCGGAAAAGACGCTTCAAAGTCGGAAAACGACATTCAATTTCGCCCGATCCGCAGTCATGAGTTTCCGATAGGCGAAAGATTTGCAGTCCGTTAACGCGACTCGGTGAGCTTTTGACTAATTTTTAGGCAGCTCCCCTCGGACCGCAACGGAAAGGGCCCGGAACACTTGTGATCATTCTGAAGCACAGTGAAAAGGTCCCATGCCCGATACCCTGACCATTGTCGTTGTTGAAGAAGACCGCGAGCGTGCGATTGCCATCGTCGACGCGCTCAAGTCGTCCGGGGCTTATGATGTGCATGTGATCGGCAATGTCTCCAGCCTTGCGCGCAAGATAGCCTCGCTGGTGCCCGATGTGGTGCTGATCGACATCGACAACCCGACCCGTGACATGCTTGAGGAGCTGACGCTGGCATCCGGCCCGCTGGAACGACCCGTGGCCATGTTCGTGTCGGGCGCTGCCGGTGATCTGGCCTCGACCGCGATCGAGGCTGGGTTGTCGGCCTATGTGGTCGACGGGATGCAGCCGGACCGCTTGAAGCCCGTGCTGGACGCCGCCATCGCGCGGTTCCAGATCGTACGCCAGATGCGCCGTGAACTGGCCGAGACCAAGCGTGCGCTGGAAGAACGCAAAGTAATCGACCGCGCCAAGGGCTTGCTGATGAAGGCGCGCGGGGTTGAAGAAGAAGAGGCTTATGCCCTGCTGCGCAAAGCCGCGATGGATCAGGGCCGCCGCGTCGCCGATGTGGCCGAGGCGCTGGTCACAGCCTCGGGGCTATTGTCATGAATGCTGTGACCCTGCCCGTTGCTTATGTTCCGCTGGTGGATGCCGCCCCCCTGATCGTGGCGCATGAAATGGGCTTGGCTCGCGCCGAAGGGGTCGAGCTGGACCTGATCGCAGCGCCTTCGTGGTCATCCGTGCGCGACATGCTGTCCTTTGGGCGGGTGGATGCCGCGCACCTGCTGTCGCCGGTCCCTGTTGCCATGGCATTGGGGCTGGGCGGGGTGACGCAGCCTTTGTCCGCTGTGTCGGTCCTGTCGGTAAATGGAGATGTCATCGGCGTCAGCCGCGCATTGGAGACCCGCCTGCGCGACACGGGATACGGGTTCGATTTCCGCGATCCGTTCAAGGCGGCCGCAACGCTGGCCTCGGTCGCGGACGGGCCACTGGTTTTTGGCGTGCCGTTCCCTTTTTCGCTGCATGTGGAACTGCTGCATTGCTGGCTTGAAGCCACCGAACTGTCCAAAATCGGGGTCGAGGTGCGCACCATCCCGCCGCCGCTGATGGCGCAGGCCTTAGCCGAAGGCGATGTAGATGCGTTCTGCGTGGGGGAACCCTGGGGCTCGGTCGCGGTGGAATCGCAGGCAGGGGCGTTACTGCTGCCCGGTCAGGCGATCTGGGCCTTTGCGCCGGAAAAGGTGCTGGCCGTGCGCACCGACTGGGCGGATACCGAGCCGCACCTGCTGGGCAAGCTGATGCGGGCCGTCTGGCGCGCCGGGCGTTGGTTGGATCAGCCGGGCAGTCACACCGCCGCCGCCGAAATCCTTGCGCGCGATACCTATCTGAACCTGCCCTCGGAACTGATCGACCGGGCGCTGTCGGGTCGGTTCACGATCACCGGGCATGCCGAGCAGCGCGAGGTGCCGGGGTTTGTCGAGTTTCACGACGGGGCCGCGAATTTCCCGTGGCGCAGTCAGGCCAAGTGGATCGCGCATCGTCTGGCTCAGAGATACGGTCTGGATCCCCATCTGGCGCTGGCGCAGGCAGGCAGCGTGTTCCGCAGCGATATCTACCGCGATCAGATGGTCGGGCTGGGCGCCGATCTGCCCGGTGCGTCGGAAAAGCTGGAAGGCGCGATTCGCGGCACCACACCCGTTGCATCCCATAACGGACAGCTATCGCTGAAACGGGATGCGTTTCTGGACGGGCGCATTTTTGACCCTCAGGATATCTGACGCCCAAGAATTAGGCAGAACCGCGCCCCATAGTGCGCAATCGCAGCATTTACCGCCGCGTCGCAGCAAAATCACTTGAACTGCACCGGCGCATTTACCACTGTGAACCCATCGGTACGCAAAGGCGTGTGCCGCAAGAATTCCTCCCAAAGTTTGGGAACGACTGAGCAAAGCCGCTCACACTCTGGCCACTCCTCCCGGTCAGAGCGTGCAGCGGCTTTTTGTTTTTCACCCCTCCCGGATGGCCGGGACCAAAAAAGGGACAGACCCACATGAAGAAATTGCTTGCAGGCCTTGTCGCCACCACCGCCCTGCTTAGCCCGGCGCTGGCTGAAACGCTGGAGCTGGAAAAGGACGAACTGACCTTTGGCTTTATCAAACTGACCGACATGGCCCCGCTGGCTGTGGCTTATGAGAACGGGTACTTTCTGGATGAGGGCCTGTTCGTCACGCTGGAAGCGCAGGCCAACTGGAAAGTGCTGCTGGACGGTGTGATTGACGGGCAACTGGACGGCGCGCATATGCTGGCCGGTCAACCGCTGGCCGCAACGATCGGTTATGGCACCGAGGCGCATATCATCACCCCCTTCTCGATGGACTTGAACGGCAACGGCATCACCGTTTCGAACGAGGTCTGGGAAGAGATGAAGCCCAATATCCCGAAAATGGACGATGGCCGCCCGCAGCACCCGATTTCGGCCGAGGCTCTGGCCCCGGTGGTCGAGAAATACAAGTCCGAAGGCAAGCCCTTTAACATGGGCATGGTTTTCCCGGTATCGACCCACAACTACGAACTGCGCTACTGGTTGGCGGCAGGTGGTCTGCACCCCGGTTACTACAGCCCTGAAAACGTGACCGGTCAGATTGGCGCGGATGTATTCCTGTCGGTGACGCCTCCGCCGCAGATGCCCGCCACTTTGGAGGCAGGCACCATCTACGGCTATTGCGTTGGTGAGCCGTGGAACCAGCAGGCCGTGTTCAAAGGCATCGGCGTACCGGTCATCACCGATTACGAGCTGTGGAAGAACAACCCCGAAAAGGTTTTCGGCATTAATGCCGAGTTCGCCGAGCAGTACCCCAACACCACCCGCGCCGTCACCAAAGCTCTGATCCGCGCCGCGATGTGGCTGGATGAAAACGATAACGCCAACCGCCCCGCTGCGGTCGAGATGTTGAGCCAGCCGGAATATGTGGGCGCGGATTATGACGTGATCGCGAACTCGATGACAGGCACGTTTGAATACGAGAAGGGTGACAAACGTGAAGTGCCCGATTTCAACGTGTTCTTCCGCTATAACGCGACCTACCCGTTTTATTCGGACGCCATCTGGTACCTGACCCAGATGCGCCGCTGGGGCCAGATCGCCGAGCCGCAGACCGATGCGTGGTATGACGAGGTCGCCAAGTCCGTCTATCGCCCCGACATCTATCTGGACGCTGCGAAAATTCTGGTCGACGAAGGCTTGGCCAACGAAGCCGATTTCCCCTGGGACGGCGATGGCTACAAAGCCCCCACGCCTGCCGAGGATATCATCGACGGCATTCCCTATGACGCCCGCCAGCCCAACGCCTATCTGCAAAGCCTGCCGATCGGCCTTAAGGGTGAGCAGGTCGTCATCGGCACCGAAGTTCAGGGTTAACGCCCCCTCGCCCCGGCCCGTTTGGCCGGGGCTTCCCCTTCCAAACAGAATTCCACCCCCGCCTGGCGCTGATCGACCGGGCCAGGAGACCGCAAGATGACAGCCATCGACCACGATACGCTATCCGCTGATGCTGAACGCGAGGCCCGCCGCGCCCGCCTGTTCACCCGGATCAACGCCGCCGATAAATGGTTTCAGGTTCTGGGCCTGGCCTGGATCACCCCGATCCTCAAGGCTGGCGCAGGCGACAACCCGCGCGCCCAGATGGGCGAGATTTGGCGCCTGCTGGTCGTACCACTGCTGGCCATCTTCGCCTTCCTGCTGATGTGGGGCACGCTGGCCCCCAAGGTGCAGACCTCGCTGGGGGCCGTCCCCGGCCCGGCGCAGGTCTGGTCCGAAGCCGTCAGCCTGCATCAGGACGCGCAGGCCAAGGCCGCCAAAAAGGCCAAGTTCGAGGCGATGGTCGAAAAGCGTAACCAGAAGTTCATAGACGCAGGCCAGCCTGAAAAGGTCAAAGAGGTCGCCTATACCGGCGCGCCCAGCTATTACACACAGATCTGGACCTCGATCAAAACCGTGTTCTTCGGCTTTCTGATCGCAACTATTGTGGCCGTTCCGCTGGGTATCGCTGCGGGTCTGTCGCCCACCGCAAATGCGGCGCTGAACCCGCTGATCCAAATCTTCAAACCGGTCTCGCCGCTGGCCTGGCTGCCCATCGTGACCATGATCGTCTCGGCCGTTTACGTCACCAATGACGGCTGGTTCGCGAAGTCCTTCCTGATCTCGGCCATCACTGTCACGCTGTGTTCGCTGTGGCCCACGCTGATCAACACCTCGCTGGGTGTGGCGTCAATCGACAAGGACTTGGTCAACGTCTCAAAAGTTCTGAAAATGAACACCTATACCAAGATCACCAAGCTGGTGCTGCCCTCGGCCCTTCCACTGATCTTCACCGGCCTGCGTCTGAGCTTGGGCGTTGGCTGGATGGTCCTGATCGCGGCCGAGATGCTGGCGCAGAACCCCGGTCTGGGCAAGTTTGTCTGGGATGAGTTCCAGAACGGCTCCTCTAGCTCACTGGCCAAGATCATGGTTGCCGTCTTTACCATCGGCATCATCGGCTTCCTGCTGGATCGCGTGATGTATGCGTTGCAGTCGCTGTTTACCTTCTCGAACAACCGGTGACCGATATGGCTGTGATCGACTTCAAGAATGTCAGCAAATCTTTCGGTACCGGCACCGCTGCGACGGATGTGCTGAAAGACATCAACCTCTCGGTTCAGGAAGGTGAGTTCGTGGTGCTGCTGGGCTTTTCTGGCACCGGCAAAACCACACTGATCAACCTGATGGCGGGGATCGAATTCCCCACCAAGGGCAGCGTCACCTTCCGCGACAAGGCTATCACCGGCCCCGCGCCGGAACGGGGGGTGATCTTCCAGAACTACTCGCTGATGCCGTGGCTGACCGTGACGGGCAATGTGCGGCTGGCCGTGGATGCGGTTTTTACCAAGATGCCCAAACCTGAAAAAGAGGAAAAGGTAGCCCATTACATCCGCATGGTCGGCCTTGGCCACGCCGCCACCCGTCGCCCCGCCGAATTGTCGGGTGGGATGCGTCAGCGGGTGAACGTGGCCCGCGCGCTGGCGATGGACCCCGAGGTGCTGCTGCTGGACGAACCCCTGTCGGCGCTGGATGCCCTAACCCGAGGCAATCTGGCGGAAGAAATCGAAAAGATATGGGAGTCCGACCGCAAGACCTGTGTCCTGATCACCAATGACGTGGACGAGGCGATCCTGCTGGCCGACCGTATCATTCCGCTGAACCCCGATGGCACGCTGGGGACCGAGTTCAAGGTCTCGATCCCCCGCCCGCGCGACCGGTCCGCCATGAACCATGACGAGACGTTCAAGGCGCTGCGCGGCGAGGTCACGAAATATCTGATGGATGTGGGGATCGAGGCCAAGGTCGAAGGTACCAAGACCCTGCCGGAGGTGACCCCGATCCATGGTGTTCCGGCTGCGGTGAAGGAGGCACAGTCGGGTCTGATCGACGAGCGCTATCTGGATTTCAGCCAGCTGCACAAGGTCTACCCCACGCCCAAAGGCCCGCTGACCGTGGTCGAGGATTTCAACCTGAAACTTAACCGAGGCGAGTTCATCTCGCTGATCGGCCACTCGGGCTGTGGCAAGTCCACGGTGCTGACAATGGCCGCCGGTCTGAACGAAATCTCGAAAGGTGCGATCAAGCTGGATGGCCGCCACGTCGAAGGCGCGGACCCAGAACGCGCCGTGGTGTTCCAGTCGCCTTCGCTGTTCCCATGGCTGACCGCCAAGGAAAACGTCTCGGTTGGTGTCGACCGCGTGTATCCGCGCGCCAGCCAGGCCGAGCGGCAGGATGTGGTGGAATATTACCTTGAACGGGTCGGTCTGGCCGACGCGATGGACAAATCCGCGGCCGATATGTCGAACGGGATGCGTCAGCGTGTTGGCATCGCCCGCGCCTTTGCCCTGTCGCCGAAACTGCTGCTGCTGGATGAGCCTTTCGGGATGCTCGACAGCCTCACCCGGTGGGAATTGCAAGAGGTTCTGATGGAGGTCTGGTCGCGCACCAAAGTCACCACGATCTGCGTTACCCATGATGTGGACGAGGCGATCCTGCTGGCCGATCGCGTGGTGATGATGACCAACGGCCCACAGGCCACCATCGGTAAAATCACCAATGTCGACCTGCCCCGCCCGCGCACCCGCAAGGCGCTGCTGGCCCACCCTGATTACTACGAATACCGGCAAGAGGTTTTGGATTTCCTTGAGGAATACGAACACGGGGCCAAACCCAAGCCAAAATCCCCTGCCCCCAAGGCCATCGCTGCGGAGTGAACGCTATGAAACAGAAACTTGTAGTCATCGGAGCCGGCATGGCCTCGGGACAGGTGCTGGAGCACCTGACCGACGCTGCCCCCGATGCGTTCGACATCACCCTGTTCAACGCCGAGCCACGCGGGAACTACAACCGCATCATGCTGAGCCCAGTTCTCGCAGGCGATCAGACCTATGAAGAGATCGTCACCCATGACGACACTTGGTACGCAGAGCGCGGCATCACCTGCCGGTTTGGCGAGAAGGTCGTCAAAATCGACCGCGACCTGAAAGTGGTCGAAGGCGAAAACGGTCACGTTCCCTATGACAAACTGATCTTCGGCACCGGGTCGAACCCCTTCATGATCCCGATGCCGGGGCACGACCTGGACGGCGTGATCGCCTATCGCGATCTGGAAGACACCGAACAGATGATGGGCATGGGCACGGGCAACAAGGTCGTCGTGATTGGCGGCGGCTTGCTGGGGCTTGAGGCCGCCGCAGGCATGGCCGCGCGCGGCGCTGACGTGACCGTGGTGCATATCATGGGTCACCTGATGGAGCGTCAACTGGACCCCGCCGCAGGGTATCTGCTGAAGAAATCGCTGGAAGAAAAAGGCATCACCGTTCTGCTGAATGCCAAATCGACCGAGATCGCGGGCAAGGATGGCAAGGCCCGGGCGCTGCTGTTGGAGGACGGCACGGAATTGCCCTGCGACCTGTTGGTGATGGCTGTGGGCATCCGCCCCAACACCGCGCTGGCGCAGGAAACGGGCCTTGCCGTGGGTCGGGGTATTCATGTCGATGACCAAATGATCACCTCGGACGCCGATGTCTATGCCGTAGGCGAATGCGTCGAGCATCAGGGCGAGGTCTTTGGCCTTGTCGCGCCGCTCTACGATCAGGCCAAGGTGCTGGCGCAGACCCTGCTGGGCGAGGACGCAGCGTTCAAACAACGTTCGCTCTCGACCAAGCTGAAGGTCACCGGCTGTGATTTGTTCAGCGCCGGAGATTTTGCCGAGGGCGAGACCCGCGAAGACATCGTGTTCCGCGACCCGGCGCGCGGCGTTTACAAACGGCTGGTGCTGGAAGGTGACAAGCTGGTCGGCGCGGTCATGTATGGCGACACCGGTGACAGCAACTGGTTCTTCGGCCTGATCCGCAATGGCGAGGACGTATCCGAGATGCGTGAGACGCTGATCTTTGGCCCGGCCTATCAGGGGGGCGGCTCTGCGGACCCTCTCTCAGCCGTTGCAGCATTGCCGCCTGAGGCGGAAATCTGTGGCTGCAACGGCGTTTGCAAATCCGACATCACCACAGCCATTGCAGATGGCGCAACCGATCTGGGCGCGATCCGCGCGACCACCAAGGCCAGCGCCTCTTGCGGGACGTGCACCGGACTGGTCGAACAATTGCTTCAGGTCACACTGGGCGATGACTTCCAGATGCCCACCGCCCAACCGATCTGCGGTTGCTGCGACCTGACCCACGAAGACATCCGCCGCCTGATCAAATCGCAAGAGTTGAAAAATCAGGAAGCCGTCTGGCAGGAGCTGGGCTGGAAGACGCTGAACGGTTGCCATGTCTGCCGCCCGGCGGTGAACTACTACCTGCTGGCCGACTGGCCAGTGGAATATCAGGACGACCCGCAAAGCCGTTTCGTCAACGAACGCAAACACGCCAACATTCAAAAGGACGGCACATTCAGCGTCGTGCCCCGTATGTGGGGTGGCATCACCAACCCGGCAGAACTGCGTGCCATCGCAGATGCGGCCGAGAAGTACGATGTTCCCACGGTCAAAGTCACCGGCGGGCAGCGTATCGACCTGCTGGGCGTGAAAGGCACGGACCTGCCCTATATCTGGTCCGATCTGAACAAGGCCGGGCTGGTCTCGGGCCACGCGTACTCCAAGGGTCTGCGCACGGTGAAAACCTGTGTCGGCACCGATCACTGCCGGTTCGGGACACAGGACAGCACTGGGCTGGGCGTGAAGCTAGAGAAGATCCTCTGGGGCTCTTGGACGCCGCACAAGCTGAAGCTGGCGGTTTCGGGTTGCCCGCGTAACTGTGCCGAGGCGACGTGCAAGGATATCGGCGTGGTCTGTGTCGACAGTGGCTATCAGATCAGCATTGGCGGTGCCGCTGGCATGGACGTCAAGGAAACCGAGCTGCTGGTTCAGGTGCCCGCTGAGGATGAGGCGATCGAGGTCGTCATGGCCGTCACCCAGGCCTATCGCGAGGGCGGCAAGTATCTGGACCGCCTGTATAAATGGATGGCGAAGGTCGGCCTCGACTGGATCAAGGAAACCGTGGTGGATGACCTCGACAACCGCCGCGCATTGGTCGAGCGGTTTGAACTCAGCCAATCCATCTATCGCAAAGACCCGTGGGCAGAACACGCCAAAGAAGCCCAACGCTTTGCGCCTATCGCCGATCTGACATTGGAGGCCGCAGAATGAGCTGGATCGACATCGGACATATCGACGACATCCCCCTGCGCGGCGCACGCGTGGTGAAAACGCCCGTTGGCTGCGTCGCCCTGTTCCGCACGGCTGAGGACGAAGTCTTTGCCGCTTCGGACACCTGCCCGCACAAGGGCGGCCCCCTGTCCGAGGGCATCGTACATGGGCAATCCGTCACTTGCCCGCTGCACAATTGGGTGTTCGACCTGAACTCAGGGCAGGCGCAGGGCGCGGATGAAGGCCAGATCACCACTTATTCAGTGCAGTTGGACGGCGAACGCATCCTGCTGGACAGCACCACATTGCGGCAAAGGAGCGCCGCGTGAAAGACCTGAGTGCCTGCGCTACGCGCTCAACCTGCCCCTATTGCGGGGTGGGTTGCGGTGTTCTGCTGCAACCGGATGGCGCGGGGGGCCTGACCGTCACCGGCGACCCGGATCACCCGGCCAATCAGGGGCGGCTGTGTTCCAAGGGTTCGGCCTTGGCCGAAACGGTGGGCCTGTCGCAACGGCTGCTGTCGCCCGTAGTCTCGGGCGAGCAGACCGGCTGGGACGATGCCCTGCAACTGGTCGCCGACCGCTTCCGCGACACCATCGCTGAACACGGGCCGGATTCGGTGGCTTTCTATGTCTCGGGCCAGTTGCTGACCGAAGATTACTATGTCGCCAACAAGCTGATGAAGGGCTTCATCGGCTCGGCCAATATCGACACGAATTCGCGGCTGTGCATGGCCTCGACCGTTGCGGGCCACAAACGCGCCTTTGGCACCGACACCGTGCCCGGCACCTATGAGGATCTGGACGAAGCCGATCTGGTCGTGCTGGCCGGGTCCAATCTGGCGTGGTGCCACCCGGTTCTGTATCAGCGCCTGATGGCGGCGCGGCAAACGCGCGGGACCAAGATCGTCGTGATCGACCCGCGCCGCACGGCGTCCTGTGACAGTGCCGATCTGCACCTGCCACTTGCTGCGGGCAGCGATGTGGCTCTGTTCAATCACCTGCTGACGCAGATCGACGCCGCCGGGCTGGTGGATACCGATTTCCTGACCCACACCACCGGCATTCACGCGGCGCTGGACAGCGCGCTGGCCGATAACGTCTCGGTCACAGGATTGGACCCCGACGACATCGCGCAATTCTGTCAGATGTGGATGGGCACTGAAAAGGTCGTGACAATCTTCAGTCAGGGCGTGAACCAATCCAGCGCGGGCAGTGACAAGGTCAACGCGATCCTGAACTGCCATCTGGCCACGGGGCGCATCGGCAAGCCCGGCTGTGGTCCGCTGTCAGTCACCGGTCAGCCCAACGCCATGGGCGGGCGCGAAGTCGGCGGGCTGGCCAATATGCTCGCCTGTCATCTGGATATCGAAAACGCCGATCACCGCGCCGCTGTGCGCGATTTCTGGTCGGCCCCGACCATGCCCGAGGCTCCGGGCCTCAAGGCCGTGGATCTGTTCCGCGCCGTGGGCGACGGCCGCTTCAAGGCGCTGTGGGTGATCCATACAAACCCCGTGGTGTCGATGCCCGAGGCCAACGCAGTGCGCGACGCCATCGCCGCCTGTCCGTTCACGGTGGTCTCGGACATCACGGCGCGTACCGATACGGCGCGACTGGCCGATGTGCTGCTGCCCGCCGCCGCATGGGCCGAGAAAGACGGCACCGTCACAAATTCCGATCGCACGATCAGCCGACAACGCTCGGTCTTGCCTGCACCCGGACAGGCCCGCGCGGATTGGGACATTTTGGCCGAGGTCGGGCGGCGGATGGGTTGGGCCTCGGCTTTTGATTACCAAACGCCCGGAGAGATTTTCCGCGAATACGCCACGCTGTCTGGTGTGGCTGCCAAGTTCGGGCGCGATTTCGACATCTCGGGCCTTAGCGATCTGGACGCGGCGGGCTATGACGCTCTGGAGCCGACGCGCTGGCCCATTACCGCCAACCGGCAGGGCGGGCGGTTTTTTGCGGATGGGCAGTTCTATCATCCTGACGGCAAAGCCCGGCTGCTGCCGGTCACATGGCGCGCGCCTGCGGCCAAGACCGAACCACGCTATCCGTTCTGGCTGAATACCGGGCGACTACGCGATCAGTGGCACACGATGACCCGCACTGGCCTGTCCGCGCGCCTGTCCGCGCACCTGCCCGAACCGTTTCTGGACATCCGCCCCGACGATGCGCGCGACAAGGGAATAGACCCCGCCGATTTGGTGCAGGTTTCCAGCCCGCATGGTACATCCATCCTGCGGGCGCGGATCACTCGTGATGTCACCAAAGGGCAGGTGTTTGCGCCCATCCACTGGACAGGGGAAACCGCTCCTTCGGCCCGGATCGACATTGTGGTTGCGGCGGCGACGGACCCAGTATCGGGGCAACCCGAAAGTAAAGCGTCCGTGGTGAACATCACCCGGTTCAACGCCAAATGGTATGGGTTTGCGGTGTCGGATCGTGAAATGACGCCTGCGTGCGAATATTGGGCGCAAACACCCACCAAATCCGGCTACCGCGCGGAATTGGCAGGGTCCGAGAGCGTCAGCGATTGGCAAACTGCCGCGCGCAACCTGTTTGGGCTGCCTGATGCCGACGTCACACTGCTTGAGGACCCGGCACGCAGTTTGGCGAGGCTTGCGTTTCACGAAAACGGGCGTCTGGTGGCGGCCTTGTTCATCGCGCCCGAACCGGTGGCCGTGATGCGCGACTATCTGGCGACGCTGCCGCAGGTCCCCGACCTGTTGTCTGGTCGTGCACCTGCGGACCGGCCCGACCCCGGCCCGGTACTGTGTTCCTGTTTCGACCTGGGCGTGAACACCATCCTCACCGCCATCGAAACCAAAACTCTGATGACCGTCGAAGCCATTGGCGACGCGTTGCAGGCCGGAACCAATTGCGGATCATGCCGCCCGGAACTGGCAAGCCTGCTGGCGTCAGCGCACCAGAAAGAGGCCGCCCAGTAACCCTAGAACCGCACAGAATCGCCAGTCTCCAACGCCTGCTGCGCGGCCAGACCAATGCGCACGGCCCACATCCCGTCCTGCAAGGTTACCTCGGGGGCGGGCTTTTCACCGCGCAGGACGGTCAGAAAGCCTTGATGCTGGTAAAAGGTGGATCCGTTATGATCACCCGCCGCCAGAAGGCGCGGATCGACGGGGATGTCCTTGGCGACCGGCCCCTTGGGCGCGCGCGGGCTGACAATCAGTTGCGGCACCGGCGCATCGCCTAGATGGTCGGGCCAGAAACGGCCCGGTCCGGGGACCAACGCTTCGATCTTGGCATCCGGACCAACCGCTGAGATTTCTTCCTGATACCGCGCGCCTTCAGCGAACATACACAGTTCCAACATCGCCCGCGCGCCCGAGGCGAAGTCGACCATGACGTAGCCGTGGTCCAGAATGTCGGGTGTTTCGCCGTCGTAAGCCTCGTCCAGATGATTGACGGCTTGCCCACCGCTGGCCGTTACACGCACCGGGTCCGATTGCAGGATCAGACGCATGAGGTCGAAGAAGTGGCAGCATTTTTCGACAAACGTGCCGCCCGTATTGCGGTTGAAGCGGTTCCAGTTGCCGACCTTTTCCAGAAATGGAAAGCGGTGTTCCCTGATGGTCAACATTTTGACCCCGCCGGTCACCTGCGCCTCGTCAATCAGGGCAGCGATGGGCGGCATATAACGATACTCCATCGCCACCCAGATCGGATGGGGGTAATCGCGCTGGATGGCCTCTAATCGCGCCTTATCCGACGGGTCCGTGAACAGGGGTTTTTCCACCAGCAAGGGCAAAGGCCGCGCCCGCGCGATCTGTTCGATCTGATCCACGTGCAAGTGATTTGGGCTGGCGATAACAATGCAATCCAGATCCTCCACGGCAAGCAGGTCTTCGACCGACGCCACCATCTGCGCACTGGGCGCAATCGCTTGCGCCGTTTTGGCCATCTCGGCGTCGGGTTCGAAAATCGCCGATACCTGCGTGCCCTCTAGCAACGCGATATTGTGCAGGTGTTCCTGCCCCATCATGCCGCATCCGATCAGCCCGTAATGGATGGTCCGGGTCATGCACGTTTCCTTCTACTTCAGACGTTGGACATAAGTGGCCCGATCCGGGTCGAACCACGTTTTTGAAAACTCGACCGGTTCCGGCCCCTCGGACCAGCTGAACCGCTCAATATAACCCGCCGTTTCGCCAGCGGGTTTGGTAAAGGAATCTGGTGTCCACTTGGGCAGCGCGCGGACCGAAACGCGATCCTCGGCACGTGTGATCCAGAAACCAAGCTGCTGCTGATAATAACGATAGAGCGAATCCGACAGCAGCGCCTGATCCACTTTTCCGGCGGAATCATCCAGCCAGATTTCCTCGACCGCGATGATTGTGTCATTCAAATAGCGCATCCGCCGCACCCGCGAGCCTTTGGCCGAGGTGCCGAATTCCGGCAGATCGGCGGGCTTTTCAAGATGATCCACCGACAGGATATCGGCGCGCGGCAGGCCACCGCCTTGGGGCAGTTCCAGCCGGAACATCGCATAAACACTGTTCTGCGTCCCAGTCTCGCGGATGTAATTGCCCGAGCCCTGAATACGCTCCAACATCCCTTTTTTCTCAAGCTCAGCCAGCGATTTTCGCAGCGTCCCGACCGAGACATTCAGGTTCGCCGCCATCTCGCGCTCGGGCGGCAACCGTTCACCATCAATCAAGCGACCCGCAGCGACATCGCGGATCAAAAGCTCGGCGATCTGAACATAGATCGGCAGCGCGTTGGGGTTTCGGCTGTTGGCAGTCATTTCGGGGTGGTTCACCGAGTCGCGGAAAAAATTGATACACTATTGATCTACATCAATGTGATTGCTACGCAAGAGGAAAGTCAAAAGATGCACGGAGAACGAATCAAATGACCATCGTCCCCATCACATCCCCCGATCTTGATGCGGCCGAAGTTTCTTGGTTTGCGGCGCTGTGTTCGGATGACTATCAGTTCTTGGGCGTGCCGGACGGCGACCTGCGGTCGAGTTGGGAGCATTGTTCCGGCATCGTGCGCGAGGCCGAGGCGCAGGGCTTTCGTAACATTCTGTGCCCGTCTTCCTATCAGGTCGGTCAGGACACGCTGAGTTTCGTGGCAGGCTGCGCGCCAATCACCGAAAAGATCAACCTGCTGGCCGCCGTGCGCTGTGGCGAGATGCAGCCCATCATGCTGGCCCGTACCATTGCGACGCTGGATCACATGCTGCAGGGGCGGCTAACGGTGAACATCATATCATCCGATTTCCCCGGTGAGAAAGCCGACAGCGCGTTCCGCTATCAACGCTCGCGCGAGGTAGTCGAGATTCTCAAGCAAGCGTGGACACAGGATGAAATCAACCACGCGGGTGAGGTCTATAACTTCTCGGGCCTGACCACTGATCCGGCCAAGCCTTACCAAACCGGCGGACCGCTTCTGTATTTCGGAGGGTACTCTCCTTCCGCGTTGGACCTGTGTGGCGAGCATTGCGATGTCTATCTGATGTGGCCCGAAACCAAGGATCAACTGGCCGAACGAATGAAGGCCGTCCACGCGGTTGCAGAAAATTACGACCGCACACTGGATTACGGCCTGCGCGTGCACATGATCGTACGCGACACTGAAGCCGAAGCGCAGGAATATGCGGATTACATCGTCTCGAAACTGGACGACGAATATGGCCGTGCGATCCGGGAACGGGCGCTGGACGCGACGTCTTTGGGCGTAGCGCATCAGGCCAAGAACCGCGATTTGGCGGATGAATATGGCTATGTCGAACCCGGTCTGTGGACAGGCGTCGGCCGCGCGCGCTCGGGCTGCGGCGCAGCTTTGGTCGGGTCGACCGATCAGGTCATGTCCAAGATCGAGGAATATCAGAAGATGGGTATCCGCGCTTTCATCTTCTCGGGCTACCCGCACATGGATGAGGCAAAGCACTTTGGTGCCCGTGTCATGCCCAACCTGAAAACCTGTTCGCTGCCCGAAGCCTATGGGCGCGTACCCGCAACCACCCCGGCCACCCCGCTGGGCAACGGAGTTCGTCGCTGATGCAACGTGTAAAACTATCCAACACGCTGGAAATGAGCCGCCTTGTCTATGGCATGTGGCGGCTGGGCGATGACAGCGATACCTCGGCTGCTCATGTCGAGGCCAAGATTCAAGCCTGCCTAGATCAGGGCATTACCAGTTTCGATCAGGCGGATATCTATGGCGATTACGGGGCCGAGGCTGTATTGGGCAATACCCTGCGCGCCAATCCTGCGCTGCGCGCGAAGATGGAGATCGTCACCAAGTGCGATATCGTGGCACCGATCGGGCGATATTCGGACGCGAAGGTCAAATACTATGACACCTCGCGCGCCCATATTCTGAAATCGGTCGAGACTTCTCTGACCGAAATGGCCATCGACCATATCGACCTGCTGCTGATCCACCGCCCTGATCCGTTCATGAATCACCATGAAACCGGCGCCGCCCTGGACGAAATGGTTGCCAGCGGCAAGGTCCGTGCGGTTGGTGTGTCAAATTTCCGACCTTGGGACTGGACCCTGCTGCAGTCAGCGATGAATACACCGCTGGTCACCAATCAGATCGAAATTTCTCTGGGCGAGATCAGCCCATTTACCAATGGCGATCTGGCCTTTCACCAGCAGCATGGTCAGCCCGTGATGGCGTGGTCGCCGCTGGGAGGCGGGATGTTGATGGCCGGAAACCCACCTGTCGGGGTAGTCGCGGATGAAATCGCTGCTGAATTCGGTGTGGACCGCGCGGCGGTGGCTGTTGCGTTCCTACTGGCTCACCCGGCAGGTATCCTTCCGGTTATGGGCACCAACAACCTGTCCCGGATCAAGACCATCTCGGACGCATTGAAAGTTAATCTGGATCGCGAAAGCTGGTTCCGCCTGTACGAGGCGGCGCTGGGGCATGAGGTACCATGATGAATGCAATCTCAAAGGACATGACCCACACATTCGTCCCGCACAAGGACGACACCCGCACGTTGCGGGACGCCTTTGGACGGTTCGCCACAGGTGTCACGATCGTCACCTGCAACAGCGATGACGGCCCAGTCTGTATCACGGCGAACAGCTTTTCGTCCCTGTCGTTGGACCCGCCGCTGATCATGTGGGCCGGTGACCGCAACTCGCGCCGGTTCCCCTATTTCCACAAGGCACGCCATTTCAGTGTGCACGTGCTATCGTCGGAACAGGCCGAACTATGTTTTGGATGCTCGAAAGACGCGTTTGCGCTGCGGGAAATTGACCATGACCGGTGCGGGAACGGAACACCGCTGCTGCCGGATTGTCTGGCGCGGTTCGAATGCGAACAGCACGCCTATCACGACGCAGGCGACCACGTGATCGTCGTGGGCAAAGTTCTCAAGGTCAGCATGGCGGATGGAGACGCGCTGACCTTTTACGCCGGGAAACTCGGCCAATTCGCGCAGAACTAAGCGCGATCTGACGACCGCAGGGCAAACCTGCGGCTGAACAAGGGAGGATCCGCATGGGCGGACTGGCAACGGCGCTTGCGCCGATTGCATTCGTGAACGAAACCGTGCTGCGTTTGGGCCGCGCGGTTGGCATTGTTGCGATTGCATTAATGGTGATCGCAATCCTGATTCAGGTGTTCTTCCGATACGTTCTGGGCAACGCCCTGCCCTGGCCGGATGAGGCCGCGCGGTTTTGTATGTTGTGGATGACCGGGCTGATGGCGCCTACCGCGTTCCGGCGTGGCGGGTTCGTTGCAATCGACATGGTGCCCATGATGCTGCCGCGTGTGCTGGGGCAGTTGCTGACCTTGTTTTTGCTGATCGTTTCACTTGCCGTTCTGTTGGTGGCGGTCAATATCGGCTGGTCCGAAGTGACCGGCTTTGGCGGCAAGTTTGCGACGGCTGCGCTGTATATCCCTACCTCCTTCGGGTTCGACGAGTGGTACCGCGTCCCACGTAGCTGGATGATGGCTTCGTTGCTGGTTGGGGTGATCCTACTGATCGCGGTGAATATCGAGCTGATCCTGCGGGCCATCCTGACTTTGTTGGGGGGCGGAGACCTGTTGCCCAAAATCGCAGACGCACCGGTGGGGGCTGAATAGATGCTGATCTGGTTCCTGCCCACCTTCCTGATTTTCCTGATGATCGGCCTGCCGGTCTTTTTCGCCCTTCTGGCCGCGCCTGGCATTCTGTTGTGGCTGAGCGGCCAGACCAACGACATCACGTTGCTGTATCGGAACGTCTATAACGGCATGGACAGCTTTCCCCTGATGGCGATCCCGTTCTTCATGCTGGCCGGCGAGTTGATGAACCGCGGCGGCATCACGATCCGTCTGGTCGAGTTCTCTCAGGCGTTGATGGGTCACTTCCGGGGCGGTCTGGCCCATGTGAACGTCCTGAGTTCAATCCTGTTCGCTGGCCTCTCGGGGTCGGCGGTGGCCGATACCTCGGCACTGGGGTCGATGCTGATTCCGGCGATGGAGAAACAGGGTTATACCCGCCGCTTCGCTGCCGCAATCACAGCGGCCAGTTCGGTGATCGGGCCAATCATTCCACCCTCGGGGATCATGATCATTTACGCCTACGTCATGGGTGAAAGCGTGGCGGCCCTGTTCCTTGCTGGCATCGTGCCCGGCGTGATGGTCGGCGTCGGTCTGATGCTGATGATCAAGGTGATGGCCGACAAGTACGACTTCCCTGTCGCCAGCCGCAAATACACATGGCCCGAGCGTCGTCAGGCCAGCCTCAAAGCGTTCTTTCCGCTGCTGACACCCGTCATCATTCTGGGCGGCATCCTCGGCGGCATCTTCACCCCGACAGAGGCCGCTGCGGTCGCTGTAGGCTATGCATTCATCATCGGGTTCTTCGTCCTGCGCACGCTGACCCTGAAAGAAGTGCCCGAGATCCTGAGCAACGCGGGTCTGACCTCGGCGGTCGTCTTGCTGCTGGTCGGTGCCGCGATGGCGTTCAAGACGGTTGTCAGCCTCAGCCATGCGCCGGAACAACTGGCGGCGCTGATCCTTGGCCTGTCGGAAAACCCACTGATCCTGCTGTTCCTGATCAACCTGCTGCTGTTTGTCGTCGGCATGTTTCTGGACGCAGGCCCGGCGATCATCATCCTTGGCCCCATCCTTGCGCCCATCTTCACCAGCCTTGGTGTGGACCCGATCCACTTTGCCATTATCATGAGCGTCAACCTGACCGTCGGCCTTGCCACGCCACCCATGGGGCTGGTGCTATTCGTGGCCGCTGCCGTGTCGCGCGAAAAGGTCGAGACCATCGCCAAGGCGATTCTGCCGTTTCTGGCTGTCGAAATCATAGTGATCTTCCTGATCACCTATGTCCCCGCACTATCCATGACGATCCCGAGGATAACGGGATTTGCAAACTAAACTGAGTATCACAGGGAGGAAACGAATGCTCAGAAGATTTATCAAAACCGCAGCGGTGGCCACCTCGGTGCTGGCCGCATCCGCACTTGCCGCCACCGCCGCAGACTACACCCTGCGCGCCACCGCGAACTCGAACGAAAACGACGAAGACTATGACGGTCTGATCGTTTTCAAGAACTATGTCGAGGCCGCATCGAACGGCGCGATTGAAGTCGAGTTGTTCATTGGCACCCAGCTTTGCTCGAACGGGGCTGAATGTCTGCAGGGCGTGGCAGATGGCACCATCCACATCTACATCTCAACCTCGGGCGGCGCGTCGGGCATCTTCCCCTATGTTCAGGTTCTGGACTTGCCTTACCTGATGGCGGATGACCGCGTGGCCGAGCATGTGCTGTCCGGCGATTTCACTCGCAAGATGCGCGAAATGGCTCTTGAGGATTCCGGTGGCGCGATCCGTCTGATGACCATCGGCAACACTGGAGGCTGGCGCAACTTTGCCAACACGCAGCGTCGGATTGCTGAACCAGCCGATATGGAAGGTCTGAAAATCCGCACGGTGGTCGCGGACCTGCCGCAGGAACTGGTTAAGGCGTTGGGTGCGTCGCCCACACCGATCCCGTGGCCGGAACTGTTCACCAGCTTTCAGACCGGTGTGGTTGAAGGGTCGAAAAACGGCATCACCGACATCATGGGGATGAAATTCCCCGATGCGGGTCTGCAATACGTCACACTGGACGGCCACGCCTATATGGGCGCGCTGTGGTGGATGAACAACGCCAAGTTCCAAGAGATGCCCGAGGACATGCGCCGTGTCGTGGTCGACGGATTCTACGCGCTGCAACAGGCGACCTTTGCCTCGCCCAAGCGCAAGTCGATCCAGGCTTATGAAGATTTCGTCGCCGGTGGTGGAGATCTCTATGTCCCGACGCCCGAACAGAAGGCTGCCTTCAAAGAGGCCGCAACCCCTGTCTATGAGTGGTTCCAGACCAATGTGGGCCGTGGGGATGAGGTGTTCAACGCGCTGACCGAGGCCGTCGCCGAGGCGGAGGCCGACATCAACGCCTCACGCGATGCGGACCTGAACTAAGCGAACAGGGCCGGGCGATGGCGTCCGGCCCTTACCGAAACGGGTACATCCACCCTTTGTAGTCATTTACCAAAACATGCGCCCTTTCGATCTGCTCCGGCGACATTTTCTTGACCACTTCCTCAAGGCTGATCGCCGCGTCGGGATCGCCGCCAATGGCACTGAGCGTGTACCACATATAGGCCCTAACCAGATCGGGCGCGGGCATTCCCAGACCCAGTTCATAGTACCAGCCGATACCCGATTGCGCGCCCGGGTGCCCCTTCATCGAGGCGCGCAGATACCATTCAAACGCGCGTTCGTAATCCTGTTCGACCCCCAGCCCAAGACCGTACATGACGCCGATCAACTCCTCGGCCTCGGCATTGCCGGACCGTGCCGCTGGCAGCAGTTCTTCGCGCGCGGCTTCAAATTCACCGGCTTCCATCATGTCGCGGGCCTGTTCCAGTTCGGCCAGCGCCGGAGATGCAAAAAGACAAAGGGCAAATACAAGCTGGCGCATGGGGTTTTCTTCCTGTTCGTCGGCGTGGCTGCGGCACAGGACTTGCCGCGCCCGCTGACCGATGATGACTTTATCCTCTTTGATAGGGAACAGGCCGCCATCGGTCATCAACTGTTTTACGACCCCATCTTGTCAGGCAACCAGAACATATCCTGCGCCCATTGCCACCACCCGGATTTCGGTACATCCGATGGGTTGTCTTTGGGCATAGGCGAAGGCGGACAGGGGCTGGGGCCAGAGCGCACACCGGGTGTCGGTGCGAATAAAATCCGCAAGCGCATTCCACGCAATTCGCCCGGTCTCTGGAACCTTGGGGCCAAGGACATTCACACCGTCTTCCACGATGGCCGTCTGAGTATCTCGGACGTTTACGGCAACGGTTTCAACTCACCCGCGCAGGAATGGATGCCTGAAGGGTTGAACTCATTACTGGCTGCGCAAGCGCTATTTCCGCTAACCTCGCAATTCGAAATGGCCGGAAATGTCGGCGAAAATCAGGTGACCGGAGCGGTTGCCGACCGGATTGATCTGGGCTGGCCGATCCTTGCCAAACGCGTGCGCACCGATCCGCGCTATGGCCCTGCGATGGTCGCCGCCTTTGATGAGGTCATCACGACCGAGGACATCACGATCACCCAGATCGCGAACGCGCTGGCCGCGTTCACGGCCGTTGAGTGGCGCAGCACGGACAGCTCGTTCGATCAATATCTTGCAGGCGACGCCAACGCCCTGACACCTGCCCAAAAGGACGGGATGGCCTTGTTTTTCGGTAAGGCCCAGTGTTCCACCTGCCATTCCGGTCCGTTGATGTCAGATCAGAAATTCCACGCGCTGGCCTTGCCGCCCTTTGGTCCGGGCCGGACCCGGCAATGGGACCCCTACGTGCGCGATGTCGGGCGCATGGGGGAAAGCGACCGGCTAGAAGATGCTTATCGCTTTCGCACGCCGATGCTGCGCAACGTGGCTCTGACCGCGCCTTATGGACATAACGGGGCCTTTCCCGATCTCGAAAGCATGATCCGCCATCACCTGAACCCGGAACGCAGTCTGTCACAATGGACCCACGACATGGCGGCTTTGCCCAAGGTTCCCTGGCTGCACAAAGCCGATTTCTTGGTCTGGGATGACAGGTTGGAAATGGACCGGCAGCGCAGCAAGATTGACATCACTCCGCTGCAACTGTCGGACGCCGAAATCACAAAGCTCGTGGCGTTTCTGAACGCACTGACCGGGACGAGCGTGGACACGCCACCATTCGGCGTGCCCGACAATTTCCAACCCTAAGAAAAACCCCGCACGTGGCGGGGTTCTTGTTACTCTGCGGCTTCCTCATATTCTGACATGGGCGGGCATGTGCAGACGAGGTTCCGATCCCCATACGCATTATCGACGCGGTTGACCGGCGACCAATACTTGTCGACACCCATGGAACCCGGAGGGAAACACGCCTGTTCCCGGGTATAGGGGCGATCCCAGTCGCCGACCAAATCGCGCACCGTGTGGGGGGCGTTTTTCAGCGGGTTGTTCTCCGCGTCGATCTTGCCGTCGATGATGTCCTGCGCCTCGGCCCGGATCGACAACATCGCGTCGCAGAAGCGGTCCAACTCAGCCATCGGTTCGGATTCGGTGGGTTCGACCATAAGGGTTCCAGCCACCGGCCAGCTCATCGTAGGCGCGTGGAAGCCTGAATCGACCAGACGTTTGGCAATGTCATCCACGCTGACATGGGCTGCCTCGTCCAAGGGCCGGGTGTCGAGGATGCATTCATGCGCCACACGACCCGACTCGGACGTGTAGAGGATCGGATAGGCCTCCTGAAGACGCGCCGCGATGTAGTTGGCGTTCAGGATCGCCACTTTGGTCGCCTGCGTCAGACCCGCGCCACCCATCAGCAGCACATAGGCCCAGCTGACCGGCAGGATCGACGGCGAGCCGAAGGGTGCCGCCGAGACCGGACCGACGGCGGTGCCGTATTCCGGATGGCCGGGCAGGTGTTCCTCAAGATGCGCCTTAACGCCGATCGGACCCATGCCGGGGCCGCCGCCGCCATGCGGGATGCAGAAGGTTTTGTGCAGGTTTAGGTGGCTGACGTCGCCGCCGATATCCCCCGGACGCGACAGACCCACCATGGCGTTCATGTTGGCCCCGTCGATATAGACCTGACCGCCGTGATCATGGGTGATCTGGCAGACCTCCTGCACGGTGGTCTCGAACACGCCGTGGGTCGAGGGGTAGGTGATCATGCACCCGGCCAGATGATCTGAATGCTTTTCGGCCTTGGCGCGGAAGTCGTTCAGATCAATATTGCCATTCTCATCCGATTGCACCGGCACCACCTGCCAGCCCACCATCTGCGCCGAGGCCGGGTTGGTGCCATGGGCCGAGGTCGGGATCAGGCAGACATTGCGGTGCCCTTCGCCGCGCGCGAAGTGATAATTGCGGATGGTCAGCAGGCCTGCATATTCACCCTGCGCGCCCGAGTTAGGCTGCTGGCTGATCGCGTCATAGCCGGTGATTTGGCACAGCTTGTCGTTCAGATCGGCAATCATCTCATGATAGCCCTGCGCCTGATCTTCGGGGCAGAACGGGTGCAGATTGCCGAACTCGGGCCATGTGACCGGAATCATCTCGATCGTGGCGTTCAGCTTCATGGTGCACGAGCCCAGCGGGATCATCGCCCGGTCCAGCGCCAGGTCGCGGTCGGCCAGACGGCGCATATAGCGGGTCATTTCGGCTTCGGCCCGGTTCTTGTGGAAGATCGGGTGGGTTAGATAAGGCGTCTCGCGCAAGGCGTAGTCCGGCAGGCGATAGGCAACGTTAGAACTGTCGTCCTGACGGTCGATGCCGAAGGCACCCCAGACGGCCTCGATGGTTTCGGCGCGGGTCTGTTCGTCCAGGCTGATGCCCACTTTCGTCTCGCCGACTTTGCGAAGGTTGACGCCACGGGCCACGGCGGCCTCCATGACGGTCTTTTGCAGATGGCCAACCTCGACCGTGATGGTGTCAAAGAACACTTCTGGTTCGACGGCAAAGCCCGCATCCTCCAGCCCGACGGCCAGACGCGAGGTTTTGCGATGTACCGATTGTGCAATCGCCTTGATGCCATCTGGGCCGTGATAGACCGCATACATCGAGGCAATCACCGCCAGAAGCGCCTGCGCGGTGCAGACGTTCGAGTTCGCCTTTTCACGCCGGATATGCTGCTCGCGGGTCTGCAGCGCCAGGCGGTAGGCTTTGTTGCCACGGCTGTCGATGCTGACACCGATGATACGGCCAGGCATCGCGCGCTTCAGCTTGTCGGTGGTCGCCATATAGGCCGCGTGGGGCCCGCCATAGCCCATCGGCACGCCGAACCGTTGGGTCGAGCCGATTGCAATATCCGCGCCCATCTCACCGGGGGATTTCAGCAGCGCCAGCGACAGGATGTCGGCGGCGACAATGGCAATGGCTTTGTGTTCATGCAGCGCCGCAATCTCGGCGGTGAAGTCGCGCACATGGCCATGGGTGCCAGGGTACTGGAAGATCGCGCCAAAGACGGCACCGGCCTCCAGTTGGTCAGGATCGCCCACCTGCACGTCGATGCCCAAAGGTTCGGCGCGTGTTTTGATCACGGCGATGGTCTGCGGGTGGCAGTTGCGGTCGACAAAGAAAGCCGCGTTGTTGGCCTTGGACCGGCCACCGCGTTTGGCCATCGCCATAGCTTCGGCTGCGGCGGTGGCTTCGTCCAGCAACGAAGCATTCGCCACGTCCAGCCCGGTCAAGTCGCTGACCATGGTTTGGAAGTTCAACAGCGCCTCAAGACGGCCCTGGCTGATCTCGGGCTGATAAGGCGTATAGGCGGTGTACCAGGCCGGGTTTTCCAGGATGTTGCGCAGGATCGGCGCGGGCGTGGTGGTGCCGTAATACCCTTGGCCAATCAGCGAGGTCAGAACCTTGTTTTTGCTCGCCACCTCTTTCATGTGGAACAGCGCATCCCGTTCCGTCATCGCCGGACCCCAGTCCAAGGGTTCCTTCTGCCGGATCGCGGGCGGGACGGTGGCGTCGATCAGTTGGTCCAGCGTCTTGAAGCCGATCACCTTGAGCATATCGCGCATCTCGGTCGGGCTGGGTCCGATATGGCGACGGTTGGCAAAGTCATAGGCTTCGTAGTCAGTCAGTTTGAAAGCCATGTGGTGCGCTCCTGTCGGGTAGGTCAGGCCCGGCGGCGACTGCGGGAGCCTCCGGCGGGGATATTTTTAGCCAGATGAAGGGCGGATCCGTGCAAAGATCCGCCGAGGGTTTAGCCGATGAAGTCCTTGTAACCGGCCTCGTCCATCAGATCTTCGAGCTGCGATGCGTCGGTGATCTTGATCTTGTAGATCCATGCCTCACCTTCGGGGTCTTCGTTCAGCGCACCGGGATTGTCGGCAAGCGTTTCGTTGACCTCGACGATCTCACCGTCCACCGGAGCGTAGAGTTCCGAGGCCGCCTTGACGGATTCGATTACGCCGATCTCGCCGTCTTTTGCGAATTCGTCCCCAACTTCCTGCTGTTCCACAAAGACCACATCGCCCAACTGTTCGGCCGCGTGTTTAGTGATGCCCAGCGTTGCAGTGTCGCCGTCAACGTCGATCCACTCGTGCTCTTCGGAATAATAGGTTGCCATCTTGTCTCTCTCCTGACTTCAACGCTTGTAATTCTGGGTAACGAAGGGCAGCGCCACGATCTGTGCGGGTTGCGGTTTGTCCCGGATTATCAGATTGACGGTCTCGCCGGGTGCGGCATGGCCCGCGGACACATAGCCCATCGCAACCGGGCCACCCACAGTGGGGCCAAACCCGCCGGATGTGATCTGACCGATTGTGTTGCCTTCGGTACATTGGATTTCAACGCCCTGACGGGCAGGCGCGCGGCCCTCGGGCTTGATGCCCACCAGCCTGCGTGCGGGGCCATCGGCCAATTCCCTTTGAATGCGGTCAGCGCCGGGGAAGCCGCCCTCTTCCTTGCGGCGCTTCTGGATGGCCCATCCTAGCGACGCTTCAATGGGTGAGGTCATCTGGTCGATGTCGTTGCCATAGAGACACAGCCCGGCCTCCAGCCGCAGGCTGTCGCGCGCGCCCAAACCGGCAGCTTCGCAATTGTCATGTGAAAGAAAGGCGCGGGTGATATCGACCGCCTTGTCCTCGGGGATCGAGATTTCATACCCGTCCTCGCCAGTGTAGCCCAGCCGCGAAATACGACACTCGGTGCCCATGATATCCGCCACGGTGGTTTCCATGAATTTCAGATCGCGGGCGGCGGGGCAGAGCGCGCCCACCACATCCTCGGCCTTGGGGCCTTGAACGGCCACCAGCGCGCGGTCGATGATCTCGATTACTTCGACACCGTCCAGATTGGCCTGCATATGTGGAATGTCCTGATGACGCAGCGCGGCGTTCACGACGACAAAATAATGATCGCCCGCATTCGACACGATCAGGTCATCCATGATCCCGCCTTCGGCATTCGTGAAAAACCCATAACGCGCCTTGCCCTCTTTCAGGGTCGCAAAGGCTTGGGGGCACAGCGTTTCCAGTTTCTCGCCCACACTCTCGCCACGCAGGATCACCTGCCCCATGTGGCTGACATCAAACACAGCCGCCTTTTCGCGGCACTGCTTATGCTCGCCCATAATCCCCAGCGGGTATTGAACCGGCATCTCCCAACCGGCGAAATCGACCATCTTACCGCCAAGCTCGACGTGAAGATCATATAGCGGAGTACGCTTCGGTGCGTCAGTCATATCCGTGACCTTTCCAATCCCGTTGTCAGTCAATGCTGTGCAAAAAGCAATGGTCACCCGACCATTCGGCATACAGGGGCATACAGCAGATTTGTAGCGTATAGGAAACTTTTTTCCGTTACGCAACACCCGCCATGCACGAAATGTATCACGACCGGTTCAGCATTGGGCAAGGCATTCTGACAAATAGAATTATTTTCAAACACTGGCCCAACGGCTCTGGTCCCGACCAGTAACCTGCCCTAAGACTCCGCCCAAGAGGGACGGCCATGTCACATATTACACTGGTGCGTCACGGCCAGGCGAATACAGCAGCACGTGACGAGGCAAACTACGACAAACTCAGCGATCTGGGTCATCAGCAGGCACGCTGGCTGGGTGCTCATTTACAAAGTACACGCGCACATCATCCGCGGGTATTTTGTGGAACGCTCACGCGGCACGTGGAAACCGCCGCCAGCATGGGCTTGCCGGAACCAACGCGGGACGCCCGATTGAATGAGTTAGAGTATTTCACCATTGCCAAACTGTTCGAGGAACAGCACGGCATTGCAGTTCCGACCGACCGCGAGGAGTTTGTCGAGCATCTGCCGCGCACGTTCGACGCATGGGCCAAAGGACAAATCACAGGTGCGCCAGAAACCTTCGAGGAATTCGAAAGCCGCGTATCTGGTGCGCTGCGTGATATCGGCACAGAAGGCGGGCCTGCGATTGTGGTGACCTCGGGGGGGTTGATCTCGATGGTGGTGCGGCAGGCAATGGGGCTGGATATACCTTCCATGGCACGCGTGGCTCTTGCCATCATGAACACGTCAATGCATCGTCTGCACCCGATCGGTGCACAGCTTGCCCCGGTGCTCTTCAACGCAGTTCCACACCTGGAAGCCCCAGACCGGCAATTCGCCCAGACCCACCTGTAACCGGAGGCTCAGATGCAGCTTTATTACGCCCCCCGCACGATCTCGATCGCTGTTGCCATAGCTCTGGAAGAGGCCGGGCTAGAGTATGAGGCGATCAAGCTGGATTTCCCAAACGGCGAACAGACCAAACCCGCCTACAAGCAGATCAATCCCAAGGGCCGCGTGCCCGCGCTGGTCGTTGACGGGGGCATCCTGACCGAAACCGGTGCGCTGCTGGATTACATCGCCACTGTGGCGCCGCAGGCCGGGTTGATTCCGTCTGACCCGATTATGGCCGCGCGGATGCGCGAGGTGATGTATTACCTTGCCTCGACCATGCATGTGAACCACGCCCACAAGGTACGAGGTGAACGGTGGGCCGACAAGGAATCCAGTTGGAAAGATATGCAGGGCAAGGTCACACAAACGATGACGGCCTCTTGCGAATACATTTGCTCGAACGGGCTGCGTGGGCCGTTTGTACTGGGGGATGAGGTCTCGCTTGCGGATATCTACCTTTATGTGGTGTGTAGTTGGCTGGAGGGCGACGGTGTTGATGTGTCGGCCTTTCCCGAGATCATCGCATTTCGCAAGGCGATGGAGGCGCGGCCTTCCGTGCAGGCGGTACGCACTGCCGGAATGCTTTGACTAAAGGAACTGATATGACACATCTCTGGGTCCGGGCGGAACAGCGCCCGAACGAGGAACGGGTCGGACTAACCCCCGAGGGTGCCGCCGCCCTGATCGCCGCAGGTATCCGCGTGACGGTCGAGGAAAGCCATGTCCGCGCCATCCCATTGCAGGGCTACAAGGATGCAGGCTGCGAGATCGCGACTGAGAATTCATGGCCGGACGCCCCGCTGGATGCGATCATCTTCGGCCTCAAGGAACTGCCCGAAGACGGCACGCCCCTGCCCCACCGCCACATCATGTTCGGCCATGCCTATAAGGGGCAACATTCGGGCCGGGCGCTGCTCCAGCGATTCAAGGCCGGGGGCGGCACGCTGTATGATCTGGAATATCTGGTCGACGAAGACAGCCGCCGGGTTGCCGCCTTTGGCTATTGGGCGGGGTATGCGGGCGCGGCAGTCACGCTGAAGACATGGGCCGCGCAACAACGGGGGCAGGAATGCCCTCCGGTCGGAGTGTATCCGAACAAGGACGCTCTGAACGCCGAGCTGCTTGCCGAGCTGGACGCCACGGGCACCCGCCCCCGTGCTATTGTCATAGGCGCGTTGGGCCGCGTCGGCACGGGTGCTGCGGATATGTGCGAGGCGATGGGCGTTGCCGTCACCAAATGGGACATGGCCGAAACCGCCAGCGGTGGGCCATTCCCTGAAATCCTTGACCATGACCTGTTCCTGAACTGCATCTTCGCGCGCCCCGGCACGCCGGTCTTTGTCCCGCGTGACGCGATGAGCGCACCGCGCAACCTGACCGCCATTGGCGACGTGGCGTGTGACCCCGACAGCGATTACAACCCGGTGCCGGTCTATGACCGCGCAACCACATGGGAAGCACCCGCCCTGCGCGTGGCGACCGATCCAGTGATGGACGTTATGGCCATTGACAACCTGCCGTCGATGCTGCCCGTCGAAAGCTCGGAAGACTACGCCGCACAACTGTTGCCCTCGCTGCTGACCCTGACCGATCTGGACAAAGGCGTCTGGGGCAGGGCCGAAACAACCTACAAAACTCATATGAGAGGGATCTGAGCGATGACGATTCACTGGTGTGGCACCGGCCTGTCGGCCATCCCCGGCCTGCGCCGCCTGATTGAGGGCGGCCACAAAGTCACCGTCTGGAACCGGACCATCGACAAGGCCCGCGCCGAGGTCGGAGACCTGACCGACGACATCCGCGCCTTTGACATCGACGCGCTTGGCGCAGTGCTGGAAAAAGGCGACGTGATCGTATCCATGCTGCCTGGCGACTGGCACGTTCCTCTGGCCGAGCTGGCGATTGCGAAGGGCGCGAATTTCGTCTCGTCTTCTTACATCGCACCCGAAATGCGCGCGTTGGACGAAAAGGCGCGCGAAGCCGGTGTCGCCCTGATCAACGAAGTGGGTCTGGACCCCGGCATTGATCACCTGATGGCGCACGCGCTGGTCGCCGATTACCGCGCCTCGGATGCGTTTGATCCGCAAAACCACCTGAGTTTCATTTCCTATTGCGGCGGCATCCCGAAGAACCCCAACCCGTTCCGCTACAAGTTTAGCTGGTCGCCTCTGGGGGTGTTAAAAGCCCTACGGTCGCCGTCAAAATCAGTCCGTGACTACGCACCACTGGACGTCGCCCGCCCGTGGGACGCAATCACCAGCTACATCGCGCCTCTGCCAACCCCGGAAAGCTTCGAGGTCTACCCCAACCGCGACTCGCTGCCCTTCGTGGCCGAATACCAGTTCGAGGATCACTGGCCGATCAAGGAATTCGTCCGCGGCACCTTGCGCCTGAATGGCTGGGCCGATGCCTGGTCGGACGTGTTCACCGAAATCGAAACCCTGTCCGGCCCTGAAGGCGACGCGCGCCTGAAAGAAATGTCGGATCTGTTCTGGGACGAAAACGCCTATGACGAAGGCGAGCCTGACCGCGTGGTTCTGTGCGTGGGCCTGAAGGCCGAAAAAGACGGCTCCGAGGTCTGGCACAAGACCTATGTTATGGATGCCTGGGGTGACGAACGCGGAACCGCAATGGCGCGACTGGTGTCTATCCCCGTGTCTCTGGCTGTTGAGTCTGTGTTGAATCGCGAAATTCCTGCCGGCGTTCATGCCGCCCCCAGCGATCCTAAGCTTGTGCAAAGCTGGATGTCGGAAGTCGACAAACTGGCTCAGCACTTGCAAGTAGTGACACATTCGACGGACGCCGTGTCCTGAGGGCGCGTGTTCGGGCAAGTAGCACTACAGGGAATTTTTGCGCTGGGCGCCTCTTCCTCCTATTCCCGGGGGGAACTATCACATAGTAATAGCTGCAGAAGTGGCTATTACTGAGCTGATTTGGCAGGATTTGGCGTATAGAACTGGAGGCCACTTGGAAGTGATTGAGTTCGTTGCGTGAGACGAAACACAAGCGGTTTTAACCTCTTCAGCCTATTGTCGCCCTCCCGGACGAAGCAATTATTCGGCAGTCAGATCGGGTCGCATCAATCTAGTATTCGACGCTCCATTGCAGAGCATAGTTATAGTGGAAAAACCTTTTTTTTGCGATATGTCTGTTATGTGGATCGCCAGTGAACGACTGCACGAAGCTTTCGAACGAAGATGCCGGTCGCTCATAGAAAACAAATATCTCCACAATATCGCCGCCATTGTTTCGAATTATCTGAGCTGTAACCAAGTAGTCTTTTTTGGAAGCAAAATCCGGCGTTATGTTCGCGGTTTGGTAGCCGTCACTTCTAATGGTCCTATTCACTTTTGGGTTTCCCGACCGCAAAATGTACGTAACATCAGATCGGGGAACGACTTGTAAGTCAGAGTTATCCAACTCGCAAAAAAACCCGCCGCAGTCCTTTAAAGTGAACAAAATAGCTGTGTCATCTTTCGTCCAGTTATCGAGAAGAATTGCGTGAACATCTCCATTAACTCTACTCTGGTTCCGCTTTGAGAACTCAGAAATTTGCTCTAAAGGTGCTATAGCCCATGTTGCATTAAAGAACGGCTTTCTAAGCTGGTAAACATCCGCAAGTGAGTGCGGAGGAGGAAAAAACTTGACCAGAAAACTGTCCGTTTGAACCAGTTCTATTGCGTAGTTTCTTATTCTCTCTTCCAGATTGGTACGATTTCTATAGCGAACCGTCGAAGAGCTAATCATCCCAAGAATGCAAAGGGTTGCGATAGCCAAGAAAAGAATTTTCAGCTTTCCAATCAATTTTGATTCTTTCTCAAAGCCTTAGTGAAAATTCCCGCCTGGGATAGAGAAGCAATTCTAGTGCACTTAGAGTCAACGAACCGCGAACAATCATAAAGTCAGGATTTCCCGACTCCGTCATACTCCTACCTAATGGGTTGAGGTTAAGGGGGCCGCGTAAGCCCCGACTAACGACGCGGTGAAGGCATTAAGCGATTGATCTGGTGGACTGTTTGTAGATCGAACGGTCTGGTTTGGAATATTGGTTGCGGGAGCAGGATTTGGCCTTCATCGAACAACCGTCCTTCGAAGAAAAGGAAAGTAGACTACATCTCGAAACACAATCTGATGCTCCGAAGCAACCCAAGTGTCGAAAGCGTCCAAGCGACCGACCAGCAACTGCTCTTCACAATAAAGAAATCCAGCGTTCTAATTAATTCGAAACCGCAGGCAAGCTGCAGTCCAAGGGTTCTTTGGCTCAGCGGTCAATTCTCTTGATCTGATTTGGCTCACTAAGAATCGAGCCACTCAAAAAGGAAGCCACACCGCTAACATTGGCTCAACGAATTACATGAACCGAGCACCTGGCGTGATGCACGACTCTGTTTGCAGTGGAACCTAAAAATATGTCCTCAAAACCAGGCTTGTGCGAAGCCAAGAAGATGCAATCCGCATCGCTCTCATTTGCGAAGTCGACAATAGCCCTACCTGCGTGCCCAGAGATGAGCCGAGCCTTCGCGCCTGGAATTTCAGAAGCAGTTTGATGCAGGTTTTCCAGGATTTCATGCCGCGTATTGGCAAGTACTTCGCTGGGAATCTGAGACCCTACATACGCCGGAATTGGTTCTTGGACGTGTATCACGGTGAATACAGCGTCCGCATCAGCCAATTGGCGCGCGGCTTCAAACGAAGCTTGTGTGTCGTGTTCTTGGTCCAGAGCAACCGGGATCAGGATATTCTTGTACATTTGACCTCCTATCTACTGCTCCGATGATTCCAGTTTGGTTCCTCGGCAGCAGGAAACCTATACAGGCTCGGACTTTGAAGATTTCCCCGCGCTCTTTGTAGCGGCTACAACCTCATCAACTGTTTTCTCAACAGCTTCAGCTTCGGTTTCAGCGACATAAGATGCACAACGGGACACGGTTTCGAACCATTCCTGAGCGTCAGCAACCAACCGCTCCGCCGAATGGCGCTGCCACTCAGCCATGCTCTGAACGGCTTTAGAGGGATCGGACGGGTGCGCGGAAGACACATTGCGTGCAGCTTTTAGTGCCGTTCGGACCGCCTCATGACGCCGTTCGAACCAATGCTGTGCAAAGGCCTCTGTTTCTTCGAGCAATTTTTCTTGTGCGTCCCAAAACTGTTCGATCTGGGCACCGAAGGCCGGATTACCAGACATGGGCGGCTGCATTTGCTTGAAAACATCCACAAGTGAGGTCGGGCTATTTGTGCTAGATTTCTTTCTCGGCATCGAAAATTCCTCCTCATTTCCTGAATAAGCTATTGTGCCACCTGCGGCATGCTTTCGCCTTAATACAGATCAATTACCCTTATCTTTAGCACTCTCGGCTTAGACCGCGACAGGGCGCTCGCATTCTCTCCGACACCGGTTCCTAGCAGGCAGGGTTGGAGTTAGAGTAATCTAGACAAGAACTTAACGCTTGGTTTTCTATGCACGTTGCCGGCTTTCTGATTACCCTTGGTGTCCTCTTCCTTGCCGGATTGGCGGCCGATCAATTTGGTCGGGCCACGCATCTTCCTCGTGTTACAACCTTGCTTTTCCTCGGTCTGATCGCCGGGAACGCCGGAATGGGGTTGATCCCACTCGACGTTGCAATGTGGTTCGACGAGATATCCATTGTGGCCTTGACGATGGTCGCGTTTCTTCTTGGAGGATCTTTGACTCGCGAGAACCTGGTCCAACATGGCCGAGCCATTCTGACGATTTCGGTTTCAATCGTGGTGGCAACCCTTGTTATTGTGTCTGCCGGTCTGACCGCAATTGGCGTACCCTTCGGGTTGGCGTTGGTGCTGGCGGCAATTGCTACGGCTACAGCTCCGGCCGCAATGACAGACGTGATCAATCAATCTGGGGTGTCCAACAGCTTCACCGAGACATTAAAGGGCGTCGTCGCAATTGATGACGCTTGGGGTCTGTTAGTTTTCAGCATCGCCTTAGTTCTGGCCGGTCATTCGGATGGTTGGGCCACAGTCACGACCACGGCGATTTGGGATTTCGGAGGGGCTATTTTGTTGGGTTCCGCACTAGGCGTGCCATCCGCTTACCTGACTGGCCGCTTGAAACCGGGAGAGCCAATGCAGGCAGAAGCAGTGGGAATAGTCTTTCTTACAGCAGGCCTCGCGCTTTGGCTGGAGGTTTCATTCTTGGTCGCAGGCATGGTTGCGGGCGCAGTGATCGGGAATCTTGCCCGCCATCATGATCGTGCTTTTCACGAGATCGAACATATTCAGTGGCCGTTCATGATTTTGTTCTTCCTACTGGCTGGCGCCACGTTGGAAATTGAAGCCTTCGGTTTGATGGGCTGGGCTGGTGCTCTTTTCCTATTCTTGCGTGCCGTGGCCCGCCTTGTCGGAGGTTACTGCGGAGCAAAACTGGGCGGCCTGCCTCGCCGTCAGACCCGCTGGTACGGTCCCGCTTTGTTGCCACAGGCTGGTGTCGCGGTAGGTATGGCCCTTGTAGCTGGAGAACAATTTCCGCATTGGGCCGCGTCGATCATGGCCTTTACTCTAGCCAGTACTGTGGTCTTCGAGGTGTTGGGGCCGCCACTGACTCTCATGTCAATCAAACGCACGGCTGACACGGACTAGCAGATTGGTCAGTGTCTATTCAGACTGGATCGACTCAAGGAAGGCGAGCAAATTCGCCAACGGCAGGCCTACCATCATAGGTTGCCCATTAGTTAGAGCCACTGCGATTTGTTGGTCTGTCTCAAACACCGCGCCAAAGATTGGCATTTCGCCGCCATGGGCGAGCAATTGTGAACGACCATCAATCTGTTCAGCTATGCGAACTATCGGAAACACACCGTCGTTTTCGCCCGCCAATTTGGTTAGGTCGGGTGTTCGAATAGCCAGCATTTCGGCCATTGGTCCGTCTCCGGTCGCTTCGAAACCGTGACATTGCCAGCAATACGTCCGGTACAAATCTCGTCCCTCATCGACGCTGACCTCCTGCGCTAGTACGGGCCCCGTAACGAACAGTGCCAGTAAAATCCCGCGAACAATCTGCATACGCTCCTCCAATTAGCTGCCCCGGATGCAAATCTTATTAATGCGCATCCTTAAGAAACTTCTTTGACCTCGCTCATGTTGCACCCTTCAGCACGAAGATTGGCGTTTAGGTCGAATAGCGCTTGAGCACGTGCCAAATCTAATCAAGGCCAGCCTCCAACTACGCCACGTCGTCATTGACCTCAGCACCCTTGCGCCCAGACGGCACTCCTTCCAATGCGTTCAAATGCCAGCGAATTCGCCAGAGGTGATAAGACACCCGATGCAGCCATCTGAGAGCATCCAACCGAGCCCAAACGACGTCGTCCGGCAGACTGTCAGTTGCAGCGTCGGAGATGAGCAAGTCTCTGCGAAGTTTCCTCTGTCGCCGCATAAAACGGCGAAGACGGTTCAGCGTGCTTTCACACTGCACTGGATTGTCGATCTCTAAATAGCCGTCAGTCGCTGTAATCAACACCGAAGCAAGCCGTTTCAAACGCCGGTCTTTTGGTAACTCGCTTATCCGATCATCTTGGCTACACCGGTAAAGCAGCCGGTCAAGATGGTCGAGGACATGGTACATACCCTTGATGCTGGATATCTCTGCGTCGGACCTGCTGGGCAGTTCAATCTTGTCTAGGTACGAGCGCGCTTCCGATACAGCAGTCTCAATGCTGTCCCGCCCATAGTCGGGTCCGCTTGGCTGAGATGCCCCGATACATGACCGAAGGTGCGCCACTTCGGCCCTTACAATTTGTTCGACTGCGGCTTTTGCTGCATCCACCGCTATTTCCGGCATCCCGAGGACGAGAGGATCCAGAGGTCTCGTTAAGTCAGCCCCTTTGTCGGATACGAGCGCCTCGACAAATCTGGCGAAAGGTTTCGCGAACGGCAAGATCAGCGCCACACCTATGGCGTTGAAGAAACTATGGAACGCGACAAGCGCGGTCAGAGAGTTTCCAGCCCCCGTCCCGCTTACAAAGACCGCAGTAAACGGCCCTAGCAGGAAAAATGCCATTGCCCCTGTCATCACGTTGTAGATCACATGAGCAAAACCGGTGCGGCGCGCCATCGTGCCCCCACCCAAGGTGGCCAGAACAGCGGTGAAAGTTGTCCCCACGTCCATTCCAATGACCAGAGCCGCTGCTTGGGGGAAGTTCACGGCACCGGCGCTCAACGCAGCCAATGCCGTTGCAACACCAGCACTCGAAGACTGCGTCACCATGGTGATAACGACACCGATCAATACAAGCTTCAGCCTGCCCAGCAGCGTATCAGATGGAAAATCGGCAGGGGTAACTACGCCGCGAAAGGCGTCAAGCCCGGATTTGAGTTGCTCGATCCCAATGAAAATCAAGCTGAATCCGGCCAACGCCAGCCCAAGGCCGGCAACCGCTTTCCTTCCCGAAAGCGCCAGCAAAGCCCCAACAAAAACAACGGGCAACATCACTTGCCCCAACTCTAACTTGAACCCCAAGAGCGCGACGAGCCAACCTGTCATGGTCGTTCCGATATTGGCCCCAAAGATGATCCCAAGCGCTTGGGGAAACGTGAGCAGACCAGACGCGACAAATCCGACGGCCGCAACTGTGGTCGCACTGGAAGATTGGATTGCAGCTGTCGTGACCGCGCCTGTTACGGCCCCGGTAAACGGTGTCGACGTGAACCGGCCCAAAATATCCCGCAGTCGCGCCCCTGCCAAAGCCTTCAATCCGTCCGTCATCAACAGCATTCCGACAAGGAACAGGCCGATGCCGCCCAACGCTGGTAACAGGTTCCAAAACATCACGAATAGCTTTCCACCCTAAATCTCACACCGCCTAACACATTTGCTTTGCCTTTAAGTTCGACGACAAACGACAGTTGGTTTGCGTTCAGCCTCGCAGACCCGACGCCGCGAGTTGATTGACATAGATCAAAGCACCAACATGAACTACATAGTGAAATTCGAATGTTTCAACATATTCTACGTTTACCGTCCTGTCCCCAAGTAACACAAAGGTGAACGGAAGTTTGAAGGAGTGGAGGTTCCACCCACGGGGGCTCGGCAGAAGTGATGGCGAGCCCCCAGTTAGTTGATTGGCGCCGAATGCGCCCAGACGTTGAGACACAAGGCATTCGGTGCAGCTTTGACCAAAGGATTAAGTCGCTGCGCCAATCGAGACAAAAAGAGAAGGACGCCACTGACGACGTTCGGAATGGGCAGTTGGCGGAAATCACTTATGAACTCTGTTGATCCAAACGAACAGAAACTCAGACGGGCCCTTACTACCCCGTTGCTCACGCTTTATGGCCTTGGGGTAACGGTCGGTGCTGGCATTTACGTTTTAGTCGGTGCAACAGCAGACATTGCCGGACCGTTTGCGGCGTTGTCGTTCGTTGTAGCTGCGCTCGTCGTATCACTCACCGCGCTTTCGTATGCAGAACTCGCAACTCGATTTCCTGTCAGCGCAGGTGAAGCAGCCTATGTTGAGGCCGGATTTCGGAAAAACTGGATGGCGGTTTTCGTTGGGCTCGCGGTGGCAGCCTCGGGCGTTATCTCCGCTTCTGCCGTTGCAATTGGCGCAGCATCATACCTTCACGCTTTGACCGGTTTTGCGATCCCTATTTTGACTATCAGTGTTGTTTTGATCATGGGTCTAATCGCGCTTTGGGGGATCACTGAGTCGGTCTTTGTCGCGGCTGTCATCACGATCATTGAGATCGCAGGTCTTCTTTTTGTGATTGGCTGGGGCATGTCGATCCAAGATCCGCAGGGATATGGGATCAGTTCGATGCTTCCGCCGCTGGAACTCGACGCGTGGAGAGGCATTTTCGCAGCATCACTTCTCGCCTTCTTTGCATTTGTTGGCTTTGAGGACATGGCCAATGTCGCTGAAGAGGTTAAAGACCCTGTGCGCACCATCCCAAAAGCGATTATGCTAACGCTCGTTCTGGCGACCGTGTTGTATCTTGGAACCTCAATGACCGTTCTACTTGTTGTTCCGATCGATGTTCTTTCGACGTCCGCAGCACCCCTCGCGCTTGTGTTTTCAAACGCCCCCGAGGTGATTAAACAGGGCTTTTCCGCAGTTGCGATTGTGGCGACAGTCAACGGAGTACTGATCCAGATGATCATGGCCTCGCGGGTGATCTACGGACTAGCTGACCGTGACCATTTGCCGAAGGTTCTGGCGATAGTCCCTAAAGCAACGCAGACACCAGTAGTTGCTACTTTGCTGGTCGTGGCGATCATCGTACTGCTGACTCAAACTTTACCGATTGGTACTCTGGCAGAGCGCACATCCCAGATCGTTCTGGGTGTCTTTGTACTTGTCAACATTTCGCTGATCCTGCTGAAGATGCAGACGGACGAGGCTGCCAAGCACTTCCGCGTTCCTCTTACGGTACCGATCCTTGGGGTGATCACCAGCGCATTGCTTTTCGGATCTGGATTTCTCTAACTAAATACAACGACCCAAAGGCTTCCACGAGCTACCACGGCATATGACGACTGACCAAACTTCCATAGGATCAAAACTCTCGGCCTGGTGGCATAGAACGTTTGTGGATCTAGTTCAGCAGCTGCAATGGTCCTATCTGCCGCCATTGATGGTCTATTTTGCGGCCGGCGTGTCCGGCCTGACCTCGGTCGTCGGCGCTTTTTTCCTGAAAGATTACCTCGATTTATCCGCCTCTTTCGTTGCAGGACTCGCGTTTTGGGCCGGTATCCCTTGGATCCTCAAAATGCCGCTTGGTCATGTCGTGGACCTGTTCTGGCGCTGGAAGTCCCTGCTGATTCTGTTCGGCGCATCCCTGATCACATTCTCTTTGCTCACAATGTATGGGCTTGTGACCGCTCCCGTGCAAATGGCGTCCATTATGCCACTGGAAGACTGGTATGTCGTCGCGTTGCTATTGGCGCCTTCGGGCTATGCCATTCAGGACGTTGTTGCCGACGCCATGACGGTTGAGGCGGTGCCAAAGGTTGACCCAAACGGCCTACCATTTTCGCCTGAAGAAACCCGTGCTCAGCACACGACGATGCAAACCTTGGGCAGAGTTTCCATTATTTCAGGGTTTGCCGCGGTTGCGGCTGTAAACATCTGGATTTTCTCTGGAAAAGAGGACTTGCAAAAGCCCGATCGTCTTGCACTTTATGGCCAAGTTTACCTGATAGCTCTGGCTATCCCTGTATTGTCCGTAAGCGGCGTCGTCCTTCACAGCTTGATCCAGCGTCAGCGTATAAGATCGGGCCACCCGCCCTACACACCGGATGAAGTCACCGAAGTCAAATGGTCCATATTGCTGGGCGGCCTGGCATTCGTTGTGCTTAGCATCGTGCTGGGAACCGCTGATTTCGAATTTGCGCAGGAAACAGTCTTTGCGGTTTCCCTGGCGGTAATCTTGTACCTCATGTCGCGCCTGCTCAAAGAGCTGGAACCGGCCCAAGCCAAAGCCTTAATCGGGACAGCGACAATCATTTTTGTTTTCCGTGCCGTTCCTCTGCCGGGACCAGGCCTGACTTGGTTTGAAATCGATGAACTGGGGTTCGATGAACAATTCCTAGCAATTCTGGCTCTGTTAACTTCGCTGCTGGCGTTGCTGGGGTTAATCGTTCTCCGGCCGTTTATGGCCAATCGCTCCATTGCGCATGTGGTAGCATTGCTGACGATCGCCGCGGGCGTTCTCGCACTGCCCAACCTTGCCCTCTACTACGGTGTACATGAATGGACGGCGGCGCATACCGGCGGAGTCGTCGACGCAAGGTTCATTGCCATTCTTGATACAGCGGTTGAATCGCCGCTTGGGCAGATTGCCATGGTCCCGATGTTGGCTTGGATCGCACGCAATGCCCCAGTTCAATTGAAAGCGACCTTTTTTGCCGTGATGGCATCGTTCACAAACATGGCATTGTCGGCCAGCAGCCTCAGCACCAAGTACCTCAACCAGACGTACGTAATCACGCGCGCTGTCACCAACCCTGAGACCGGTGAGGTCACGTCCACCGCGGACTATAGTCAACTTGGATACTTGCTGATCTCTGTGGCCGTGATCTCAGTGATCGTTCCACTGGCTACAGTGTTCGTCGTTCAAAACTCGCGCTTCCGAACGAGCGAATGATTACTGGCTTTCCACCTCTCCCAGCAGAACTCTGAGATGTGAGACCGGGACGCCGATGTTTGAACCACCAAACTCGGGCAGGATCGCAGCATTGATGGCAACTACTTCGCCCCGCCGATTCAATGCTGGCCCTCCGCTCCCACCGGTCGTAGTCTCAGCGTCATAAACGATGGCGCTCCCACTCGTCCGCGCAACGATCCCCCGGCTTGCTAGCGGATGAATCTTGCTTTGAGCGGAAAGCCGGGACGCTATCGACCAAAAGTTCATCGTTCCTTCTGCCTCCAGTTCCTCTAGAAAGCTCGGACCAGCCTGCGCGATCAAAGCTTTCAAACCCGTTGGATATCCCAACAGATAAAGCTCTTCACCGACGCGCGACGTGGCATCCGCCAAAGGAAGGCCGAGGTCCTGAACGCGGCTTGGCTCAACTGCCAAAATCGCCAAGTCTGCCGCTTCACTGAACCGGACCAAACGCGCCTCTATTGGTTTCGTCTGATCAGGCAAATAGGCCAGCAGCCTCAACATCTCTGGCTCAAGACCAGCGTCGCTCAGCGCTTTCTCTCGGTTCCCCGAGGTCCAGGGCAAAGCGACATGGCGGTTGGTGGCCATCAATGGCACCCCAGCAATCAAAAACCCTGTTCCGGTGAACTGAAATTCTGCAGGTTCGCCGGTCCCGTCCGGTTCTATCCAAGGCTGGCCAAACGGGGTCCTCTGGTTTTCTCCGTTCGGTCCCAAAACGTGCCGCAATATCTTCCCGCTTTCCACGTGGCGCAATCCATAAGCCCCCTGAAGGAAAGCTACAGATCGAGTGGAGGCAGCTATCACCCGTGTGGGTGCCCCCGCCCGTTGCTCCAAGGTTCCAAGACGCTGCTCGGTCGACAAAACCTGGTTCTCAAAAGCGTCACGCAACGAAGCCAAGTCATCAGGCGTAAGCGCGTCTTCTCGCGTCTGAGCGAGCATAACTGCGACCGCTTCAATCTTGCGGGACTCCTGTTCAATACTATCCGCCAAGCGCCGGTCGTTTTGGTAAAGCAGGTACCCAAACCCCGCGATCACAAGAAGCGTCGAAAGAACTGTGATCCTGAACAATATCGTCGTTTGAGAGGCAAGCCGCCGCCCACTATCGCGCAGGGCACCAGACATCTTTTTAGCGAAAGGTCGACGGCTCGTTCGGGTGTAAGCATATGCATCACTGAGGATATCCTCGACTGTATGGTGCGCGGGAAATGAGTGATCGCACAACCTGTATCGAGACATAGGACCCATTTCGCCAAACTCGATCATGTCGCCATGGTTAAGAGACGCCGATGAGGTTTTTTGTCCGTTTACCCATACATTGCGCCCTACCGATGCGGTTATTGTGTAACCGTCGTCAGCCCACTGTAGGGTCGCAATATCGTTATCATGGGGAGGCAGGTTGTCTTTAGGTCGAAGGTTTAGCACCCTGCCATTGTCAACTGAAACCGTTAGGGTTTTATCTACAAGCCAGTTCACGTTTCCGCGCGAGGGTCCGGTCAGGCTCTCCAGAAAGGCTCGCACCTCACCTTCACCAGCATTTCCTGAGGATGTAATGCTACTCGCTTCTGGTTTTCGCATTATGACCCCCTATCCAAACGCGTGAGGGCATTCTACCACGCTGCACCACCAAACCCATGGCCTGGTGCGAATGTACAAAAAACGCATTTATACAAACACTTGCGATACCTACCCGGATTCCACCAAAGACACTTATCAGGCCGCAACTCTAAGAAGGCCGATCCATGATCGACCCTCTGCATTGGCATTTTTTTGCATGGTATCGAGCCAACAGACCGTCTATTTCGACGATACCTTGATCTTACGGCTTGGATTCTGAGGCTCAGACTTCGGCATTTCGATGTGCAGAACGCCTTTGTCGAATTCAGCTGAAATCTTGTCGATTTCCACAGTGTCTGGCAGCGACATGGCTCTAGAAAAACTGCCATAGCTTCTTTCGCTGACACGTAGATCGCCCGTTTCATCATGCGCAATCTTCTTCTGACCGCGCAGGATTAGCCTGCGATCCTTGATTTCAATTTCCACATCATCCTCTTCGAGCCCTGGCAATTCAGCCGTCAGGACAATCGCAGAATCCGTTTCTTGGACATCGATTGCAGGTGAAATCGCACCTGTCATGTCAAGAGACGGAAAACCCGTGCGTTGCGCAGCCGTTTCCATTGGTAGGAAAGGTGATCCTCCCCCGAAAAAACGCGACATCAGGGTTTCCATTTCACGCCGAAAGTTGTCGGAGAGCGGATGCGTTCCAGTGAAAAGTTGCGGGGATTTTTTGTCTTCTAGCATTTTTTTTTGAGCCTCCTCCTTTGGTCTGATTTCGCGCGCGCAACATTATGACAGAAAAAGCCGTCAAGGACCTTGATCTTGCGCAAGCATGCAACCTCATCCTTCGCCAGAGCGCACGCACCGGTTGAACGAACAGAATCGGGTAACATCGCCCACCAAGCTTGCCATGTCGTGGTGGATTTAACACCAATCTCAGTAGTCTTGATCGGAACCCCAGGTCAGCCTAGCGTTTATTTTGAATGAGCCCGAACTGCCTAGCTTTAGCACAGTGGAGCGAAACCGTATGAAATGGCTTTATCTGGCGCTGATTTACGTTTTGCTGATCTTGGCTCCCTTGGGTTTTTCTTGGTCTCTGGGATGGCCACCACGATCCTTTCATCAAGAGCTCGCGTCCGGGCTTGGAATGCTTGCGTTTTCAATAATCTTAGTCGAGTTCCTGCTGTCTGGGCGGTTCAGGTTCATCTCTTCCGGCTTGGGTATGGATGTGACCATGCGGGTGCATCAGTTGATGGCGCGTACAGCACTCGGCTTTGCGCTGATACACCCGCTTCTGTATCAGGGTACGCCTTCTGGCGGACGCCGACCGTGGGATGAAACAAATCAAATTACGATTTCGACCGACTTTTCAGCGCTGGTATCGGGCATCGGCGCATATTTTTTACTGTTCATTCTGGTCGCCTCGGCAATTGCCCGTAAATCCCTTGATTACAAGTACGAGACATGGCGCCTCTTTCACTGGCTGGGAGCCTTGGTGATTGCTTGCCTGCTGTTGCACCACACGGTCTATGCTGGGCGCTACGGTGGGCATCCGCTATTGGCGTATCTCTGGCTTACCCTGACCAGTATTGCAGTTGGAACTGTGCTGTATGTCTATCTCGTTCGGCCTTTACGTCAGAGGAAAAGGCCGTGGCGCGTCACTTCTGTGTCTCGACTAACACCGAGGCAATGGGAGTTTCGCATCAAGCCAGATGGTCACAACGGACTAACCTTCGAAGCAGGGCAGTTTGCCTGGCTAAACGTCGGCCACAGTGCTTTCTCGCTGCACGAGAACCCATTCTCGATTAGTTCGGCACCAGCCGAAGGCTCCGAAGTTTCATTCCTGATAAAGGAACTTGGGGATTTTACATGCAGTCTCGGACAGATCGCCCCGCAAACCCGGGTCTATCTGGATGCCCCACATGGGAATCTGTCGATCAGCCACCGCCCTGAGACAGGAATTGTTTTAATCGCAGGTGGTGTCGGGATCGCGCCCATGTTGAGCATTATGCGTCAAGTTCGACTGAGTAGAACACAGCGCTATCTCAAGCTTATCTATGGCAACCGGGTGGAGGAGCAGATTGTTTTTCGCCAGGAATTGTCCAAAGAAGAAACAGTATTTGTTCTATCCGAACCGCCAAGGGATTGGTCCGGAGAGACAGGCTTGATCGACGGTCCCCTGTTGGATCGCAATTTGTCTTCTGAACAATTTGAAAGCTGGCTTTTTGTTCTCTGCGGCCCCCCTGCCATGATGGACGCCGTCGAAGATCATCTGATCGCACGGGGCACCGCGCCCCACCGGATTTTGTCTGAAAGGTTTGACTATGATTAGACTGCTCAGAAACCTGCCCACACGCAAACAGGTGAAGTTCGCAGTTTGGTGCATCAGTTTCATAGTCTTCATCGCTGTCTTGGCCTTTTCCTTACGGTAACCAGGCAAACTATTGAGCCTTGGCTAACTTCAAAATTATCAGCCGAAAAAGGCTGATTTGCGTGGAGATGTATGTCGTCGCGAACTTACTCAAAAGACATGATCTGCGTGGACAGAAAAGGAATTTCACAACTCTCCCAAGTAACGCCTTTGATGGAGATCAAGGGCAAAGCCCGCCTCTTATTCATAATCAGCAATCTATTCAGACCGATTTATGGGAGGATCGGAATGACCGTACTCATCGCCTTCGCTACAGTTGAAGGCCAGACAGCAAAGATTGCGCGCTTCATCACCGATCTCGCGAAGAATGCCGGTTTCGACGCAAAGCTGATCAATACCGATGAAATGCCCAGCCACGTTTCACTTGACGATGTGGTCAAGGTTATTCTCCTGGCCCCTGTCCACGAGCGTAAGCACCCCAAGTCATTCGAAGCATTTGTCGCTTCAAATAGAGATGCCTTAATGAAGCGAAAGTCTCTCGTGCTTTCCGTCGGTCTAAAAGCTGCTTTCGCGTCAGGTCGAGAAGAAGCACGCGACTATCTTGACGAAATGCTTCTTCGAACAGGACTTGAACCAAATGCGACGGCTTTGATCGCAGGCGCGGTGAGGCCCGAAAACTACGGGTATTTTGAGAGGGAGATTCTTCAGCACGTCGTCTTGCTCGGTCGAAAAATCGATCCACGAGAAGGGGCAAGGGAGTTTACTGACTGGGATGAACTCACGTCAATTGTGATAGAGTTCCTTGGCGAAAACAGGCGGGCAAACACGCATCAACCTCAAGCAAACTCTTAAAAAAGTCTCTCAAGTATTTACCGATGAACTTTGATAGCCATGACTCCTGGAAAGTCACAGTTATCGGCTCACTTCATCAGTGTCCGAAAAGCACTGGTAAACTTGTCTGCTCCAACATTGCTTGCGTCGTGCCCCCAAAAACTGACTCTCGCAAATGGGAATGCCCATAAGCGCCCATAACAATGAGATCGGCCCCCGCTTCTCTTGATCGTTCTTGAATGCAATGTGCAACTGAATTTCCCCCGCACTGGAACTGCGACACGGTCACGTTGCAACCGTGATGGCCGAGCCATTCAGCTAGGTCAGTTCCGTGCTCACTACCTTCTACATCCTCAGGCGACGGCAAATCAAAACATCCAATTACAACTTCCTTGGCCGCCAGAAGAATGGGTAAAGCTAAATGCGTCGCCCTGGACGCAGGCAAGCAGTCATTCCATGCCAAAAAAACGCAGTCGCGTTGGGCAAACGGATCTCCATTGATCATCAGAGCAACCGGCGAATGAAACAATACTCCGCACGTGATCTTGTGAAATAAATCGGGGTCTTTTCGCAAATCAGCGTCTAGAAAAGCGATATCAGAGCATTTGGCTTGTTCTGCTACAAGTTGCTGTAACTCTGCTCCAAGTCCCATGAAGCCAGTTACATTTGCAGATACGCCCTGCCCAGCAAGAAGCGTTTCAACTTCAGTGGCGCGAGACTTCAGGGCGGCATTTTTCGCGTGAAGAATGTCCAACCAGTTTGAGGGCAGACCCGCCTCAACGAACCTGTTTGATCCATACTTCAGGTAAGGCAGGTTAGGTAAGGCCGCGATCAATACGCAATTCAGGTGGTCGTTCTGGATATGGGCAGTTTCAGCGCATTCCAAAATCGACGCGTCGTCAACATCAACTCCTACATAATATGCCACTGTTCTGTGTTGCATTCCCGACCTCCGCCCGGAATTTCACTTCGCCCGAAAGCCGTGCGCATTGATTGAACCAGCCAATAGCCGATGTTGTTATTCGTTCTTCTTACTTCGGCAGCATGAAAAACTCTTCCAGCACAATCTTGCCCTCCGCCACCGAATACACCGCGATCTCGCGCAGGGTCATACGCTCACCCGTAGCCTTCTGAATCACTTCAGCTCTGAAGCGCACTCCAAAGCGGTTGGGTGGGTGAACGTAGGGGCCATCCACTTCTAGTTCTTGGATTTCATGCGACGCCAACCAATCCTCTCTTTTTCCCTTGATGGCTTCTCGACCCTTTGTTACGCGGAATTGTCGAACCGGAGGCACAACAGCCTCTATCGACTGCGCGTTTTCGGCATACATCTCATCAACACTTCCAAGGCCCCTGCGCTCACGCATGGTCTGGACGAATGATCTTCCGATTTCAATCAACTCTTCCATGAGCCCCCCTCTGAATTACCGTTGACTGTACCACTTCTTGCCCGCGCAAATCTTGACACGGATCAATAAGCACAAGGGGAAATGCAATACCGGTGCGACTGCACCCAAATCTGTCCGAACTCTATCGCTCCAAGGTCGCAGATCTGGCGCAGGCTCTATCGGATCCGTCGATCCGCAAAGGGGCTTTGGAGATCATTCGGAGCCTGATCGAACGTGTCTCGGTCCAACATGAACGGGATGGCGTGCAGATCGAACTGGAGGGTGCGCTGGCAGCAATGATTGGGCTGGTCCAGAACGACAAAAGCCACCTTGCGGCGGCTTGTTCGAGACTCTGTTGGACCCAAGTGGTTGCGGGAGCAGGATTTGAACCTGCGACCTTCAGGTTATGAGCCTGACGAGC